>JANYJN010000736.1 GCA_025358475.1 Candidatus Solibacter sp. | reverse complement strand
CTAACTGCCCGTGGAGTCCCCCACAGGTCAATCGCATCGCGTAGTCATCATCGGCGGCGGATTTGGCGGATTATATCTGGCCAAGGCTCTCGGCCGCGCGCCCGTATCGGTCGCCGTCGTCGATCGCCGCAACTTTCACCTCTTCCAGCCTCTGCTCTACCAAGTGGCTACCGGCGGCCTCTCGCCCGGCGAAATCGCCTCGCCCTTGCGCGTTGTGCTCCGCAAGAATCGCAACACCGAAGTGCTGCTCGGTGAAGCCGTCGACCTCGACGCAACCAACCGCCGCGTCATCCTGCGCGATGGCGAAATTCCGTACGACACCTTGATCGTCGCCACCGGAGCCACCCACCACTATTTCGGCAACGACCAGTGGGAAGCCGTCGCGCCCGGCCTGAAAACCATCGAAAACGCCACCGGGATTCGCAGCCGTCTGTTGTTGGCGTTCGAGCGCGCCGAGCGCGAGCCGGACCCCGCGGCGCGCCGCGCCTGGTTGAATTTTGTGATCGTCGGCGGCGGCCCCACCGGCGTCGAGCTGGCCGGTGCGCTCGGCGAAATTGCCAACGACAGCCTGCGCCGCGATTTCCGCCACATCGACCCGCGCCAGGCCGCCATCCTGCTGGTGGAGGGCGAGCCGCGCGTCCTGCCCACCTTCCCGCCCGATCTCTCGGCGAAAGCCGAACGCCAGTTGATCGCTCTCGGCGTGCGCTCTCTCACCAGCGCCCGCGTGACCGCAATCGATGCCGATGGCGCCACCGTCACTGTCAACGGCCGCGAAGAGCGCATCGCCACCCACACCATACTCTGGGCCGCCGGCGTGCGCGCCTCGCCACTCGGAATGGTGCTCGCCGAACGCGCCGGAGCCCAGCTTGACCGCGCCGGACGCGTCATCGTGGAGCCCGACCTAAGTGTTCCCGGACATCCCGAAGTCTTTGTCATCGGCGACCTCTCCAGTTTCACCCATCAGGGCGGCAAGCCGCTGCCCGGCGTGGCGCCCGTCGCCATGCAACAGGGCAGTTACGTCGCCCGCCTGATTCAGAGCCGCCTGGCCGGACGCAAAGAACCGGCGCCCTTCCGCTACTTCAACAAAGGGAATCTCGCCACCGTCGGCCGCAATCGGGCGGTGGCCGAATTCGGCAAGCTGCACATCTCCGGCTTCCTCGCCTGGTTCACCTGGGTCTTCGTCCATCTCATGTATCTGGTGGAGTTCGAGAATCGCCTGCTGGTTTTCACCCAGTGGGTGTACAACTACCTCACACGCAACCGCGGCGCCCGCCTGATTACCGGCGGCAAGCCCTGAACTGGGACAGACCCCCTATCCCAAACCGTACGCTGCGCCTTCCGCTAGACTGAAGGAGAGGCTCCCATGTGTCTGGCCATACCCGGTAAAATCCTGGAGACCGCGGATAGCGGTTGGAACCGCGTCGCCAAAGTGCAGTTCGGCGGCGTCACTCGCCAGGTCTATCTCGACTTCGTACCAGAGGCCGGGGTGGGCGACTACGTGCTGGTGCACGTCGGCTTCGCGGTCAGCAAATTGGATGAGGCCGAGGCCAGGCGCACCTACGAGTTACTGGAGCAGATGGGCGCGCTGGAAGAGCAGTAAACGCGGCGGGCGCGGTGAGGCAGCTTGGCAAGCTGCGCGGCGGTTGGTCACCGCCGAAAATAGACGCCACGACGGCAACCGCTTTCACGGTCGCGGCTTTGTTTAGGGTTGTGCTGGCTTAAACAGCGCCGCGAGATGGCTGATGGGAGCGCCCTTGTCCTCATTCGTTTTGACTCCCGCTGGGCGTCATGAGCGACTTATGCTGCCGCCAGAATGATCTTCCCGATATGCGCGCCGCTCTCCATGTAAAGGTGCGCGGCCGCGGCCTCGGCGAGCGGGAAGATGCGATCCACCAGCACCTTCACCGCACGCGATTCCACCAGCGGCCAGACGCGGGTGCGCAGTTCGCCTGCGATCTCGCCTTTCTCGGCGATGGGGCGCGAACGCATGGTGGAGCCGGTCACGGTGAGGCGCTTTTGCATGATCCGCCCCAGATTCACGCTCGCTTCCGCGCCCTGCAGCAGGCCCACCTGCACCAACCGCCCGCGCGCGGCCAATACCTCTAGATTGCGCGGTGTGTAAGGCGCGCCCACCATGTCAAGCACCAGATCGACGTCGCGAAACTCTTTGGCAAAATCGAGTTCCCTATAATTGATGGCCCGCTCCGCCCCAAGCTCCACGCAGACGCGGCACTTTTCCTGGCTGCCCGCCGTGGCGAATACTGTGGCGCCAAACGCGCGGGCGAGTTGGATCGCAGTGGCGCCGATACCGCTGGTACCGCCGTGCACCAGGATGCGCTCGCCCGGCGCTAAATGTCCGATTTGGAAGACGTTGGCCCAGACGGTGAAAAAGGTCTCCGGGATGCCGGCGGCCTCCTGCATGGAGATGCCCTCTGGCACCGGCAAACATTGCACGCCGGGCGCCAGGCAATACTCGGCGTAGCCGCCGCCGGGAGTCAGCGCGCAGATGCGGTCTCCCTCTTGCCAGCCGGAGTCCGGCGCCGCGGCGGCGATTGTGCCCGCGACTTCCAGCCCAAGGACCGGCGACGCTCCCCGCGGCGGCGGATACTGGCCGCTGCGCTGCAGCAGGTCGGGACGATTGACGCCCGCGGCCTCGACACGAATCAGCACTTCACCGGGCCCCGGCACGGGTACCGGACCCTCGGCGAGATAGAGAACTTCCGGCGGACCGGCCTGTGCGAAGGAGATGTAGTTCATGGTTCTATTGTGGGGCAGTTGGGCGACAACGCGAAGAGCCCGCAGGGCGACAGACTCCGCCGCTGATCGCATACTCAACGCGGAGAGCCCGCAGGGCGACAGACTCCGCCGCTTATCGCATACTCAACGCGGAGAGCCCGGAGGGCGACAGATAGTAGCCCACGGCGCAGAGCCGTGGGTAACAGGCGGGCGGCGTTTGCCAGCCCCGGGACGGGGCGAAAGAAGGGACCAGGCGACCGGGTTCATGCGCCGCGGCCGGGACTCAGGCGGGACCGCACTGGGCGACTAGTCTTGCGCCCTACGGGCTGGGCCGCATGAACATCGTCGCGGCGCGCTAAGAAATCAGGCAATCTCCGAAGCCAGGGCGAGCGTACCCCCGGCGGCGCGAATTTCCGCCAGTGCGCGGCCGGAGGCGTCGGCGGTGAGCGCCGCCACGGCGTCGGTCGCGATGGTCACCGGCTTGCCGTATTTCAGCAGACCGCGCGCGGCGAACAGCACGCAGATTTCGGTGACCACGCCGTAGACCACGAAGCGATCGGCCGCCAGCAACTCCACGATGCGCGCCAGATTGGGCGAAGTGAAGGCGTCCACGTGCTGCTTTTCCACGACGATCTGCCGCACACCATCAAGCGCGAGAGCGCACTCCCGGTTGGGCACCACCAGGCGTTTCTCCAACAGCGTGGCTTCGGCCTTGTGCTGGCCGAGTGTGCCGGCGACGCAGTGCGGGGGCCATTGCCGGAATTCGGGATCGTTCTCGGCGTGCGCGTCAGTGGTAGAGATTACGGGGATGCCGTGCGCCGCGGCGTAACGATTGAGGCGCGCGATGGCGGGCACGATGCGCTCGGCGCCGGGGACGTAGAGGGCGCCTGCCGGGTACAGGAAATCGAGTTGCGAATCGATATCGAAGAAAATGGTTTTCATGGGAGCAGATTGGAGCGCGTCTGGCCGACCAGCGCGCGCAATTCGCGGCTCTGGATCACCGGCCATGGCTCGGCCACTTCCAATTGTCGCAGAGCGGCAGGCAAATCCGCGATTGACCGCGCGGCGCGGTCGCGAGCCTGCGCCAGCGTGGGTAGCGGCTCCACCAGCCGGCCGCCGAGAATGATGGGGCGCAGTAGCGCTTCGCCGCTGCCGCATTCGCCGGAGCGGGCTATCACGTCGCGTGGCACGTCGCGCGCCACATCGCGGAACACCTGTTTGGCGCCGGGCACGGAATTCTTGTCCGGGCTGAACTTGGCGGTGAATCGCTTGATGCCGCAGATTTCGAGCTCCACCATTTTATAGATGGCGCTCATATGCGGCGCGTCGGCGCTGGTGGCGAGCTCCGTCCCGACGCCGAAGGAATCGATGGGCGCGCCGCTAGCGACCAGGTCGCGGATGCGGTATTCGTCGAGATCGCCGCTCACCATGATCTTGGCGCCCGTGTGGCCGGCCTTGTCAAGAATGGCGCGCACCTGCCGGGAGAGCGCGTCGAAATCGCCGCTATCCAGACGGACGCCCCACATCGGGCCGCCCAGGCTGGCGGCGCGGCGCGCCCCTTCCAGCGTGTCGTAGGTATCCAGCAGGTGGACCGTGGCCGGGCCCAGCACGCGCTGGAGTTTGCGGAAGGCGTCGGTCTCGCAGGGGAAGGACATGACCCAGGAGTGCGCGGCGGTGCCCATCACGGGGATGCCGTAGCGGAATCCGGCGAGCGTGTTGCTGGTGCCGGCGCAACCACCGAGGTAGGCGGCGCGCGCGCCCAGCGTACCGGCTTCGGGAGTGTGCGCGCGGCGCGTGCCGAATTCGACGACGGGCCGGGAGGCGGCCGCCGTGGCACAGCGCGCGGCTTTGGAGGCGATCAGCGTCTGGAAGGTGACGGTGCTCAGCACGTAGGTTTCCGGGATTTGCGCTTCGATGATGGGCGCGCGTATGGTGAGCGCGGGTTCGCCGGCGAAGAGCAGCGTGCCTTCGGGGACGGCGAACAGATCGCCGGTGAAGCGGAAGTCGCGCAGGTAGTCGAAGAAGCCGGCGCTCACCTGGGCGAACTGCGGAAGGCCGCGCATGTAGTCGATTTCCTCGGCGGTGAAGCTCAGGTTTAGCAGGTAGTCGACCACTTGGGGGATGCCGGCAACTACCGCGTAATTGCGGTGCGCGGGCAGCCGCCGGATGGTGACTTCGAAAGTGGCCTTCTCGCCGGCCTTGCCGCACTCGAAGTAGCCGGCGGCCATGGTCAGTTCGTAGAGGTCGGTAAGAAGGCCGTTCATGGGTACTTATTCACTTCGTTAGATGCTGTTCACCGCAGAGAACGCAGAGAGAAGCGCAGAGAACTCAAAAATAAAGTCCGCTGACTTGGGAAAACGGGTGAATTCTGGTTCCCAATGGTTTTCTCTGCGCTTTCCTCTGCGTTCTCTGCGTCTCTGCGGTGAATAGCATCTTCCCCTGGCTCGTGTTCACCAACTTGGGGAGTCATCGCTACTTTTTCTTTGGCTGCTCCGGCGCTGCTTCTTTCACGTCGGCAGCGGCTCTTTGCAGGTCCTCGACAACCTTGCTGTCCAGTTCATAGATGCTGGGTTCGCCGTCCCGTTGCGCGAAATATTGCGTTCCTTGCTTGCTAATGGAAACTTTTTCGTTCCGTTTGCCGCTGTTTGACACCACGCTTGCCACCACCATGGGTTCTCCCCCGCCCTTTTCGGCGAATTTGGTGGCCGCCAGATCGCGCAGCTTGTCGATCAGGGTTTGCACGCTCAAATTGTCCATGGTCTTGCCGTTGGCGGTCCACTTATCGCCCGCCTTGGCGTAGCCCTTGCCCTGCACCTCCACCTTGCTCGGATCGCTGAAGCCGAAATCGAAGAGCTTCTTATTGCGGAAGTAGTCCACGGATTTTTCCAGCGCGTCGGCCAGATCGCCATTGGTCTTGTACAGGCCTTCCACGGCGGAACTCCTGGCGAAGACGTTCTTGTCTTTGTCGCGGCGGACCTCGATGGTTTGCGTGCCGCCGGCGTCGGTGACGGTGACGGTGGCCACCTTGGTGGCCGCGGCGAACTGCTTGGCGGCGTCTTTGGTGGGTTCTGGGGCAGAGAGATCCATCTTGGCGTCTTTCAGTTTGCCGACCAGGCCATCCACCGCCGAGCCATCGGCGCGCATGGGACGCGGCTTGACGATCTGCCACTCGTTTTGCCCATTCTTGCCGAATTCGATGGCCGGACCCTTGGCGGTTAGTTCCACACGCGAAAGTTTGTCGGAATCGAAGGTCAGCAGGCGCTTGTCGCGCAGGTCGTCGGGGCGCTTGTCGAGGCTCGTCTTCGTATTGGCGCCGACGGTGACCACTTTGGCGTTATTGGCCAGCTTGGCGTAGGCGCCGGTTCCGTTGAGTGTGTCGTCGCCCAGCAGCAGGTGGTCGGTCTTGCCGTCCTTGCGGACAATCTGCACGTCCAGCGTGGGCCTGTCCAGACCGTACGGTTTGAGGTCGGCGGCCTTCTCCTCCACCACCTTATCGGCGTTGAGGTTGGCCAGCGCGGAGACCATGGATCCGGCGGCGTCCTGGTCGGCAGCCATCGGCTGGGGAGCCGTCATCCGCCACTTGCCGTTCTCCCGCTTCAGGCTGAGCACCTCGTCGGTGACCTTCGTAATCTTGATTTCCTGGAACTGGTCGTCCGGAATGCTCAGCAACTTGACGGAGGTGTCGGCGGGCGTTTTGGCTTTATCGGCCTGGCTCTTATTGCTCCACCAGGTCAACCCGCCCAGCACAGCCAAAAGAAGGACGGCGATGAGGAGTCCCTTCGGCTTCATGGCCTATCTCCTCTTCCACCAGGTGACCATGCCGAACATGACAACGCCCAGCGGGAAGATGACCACACTCAGCCAGAACACCAGGCTCATTCTCTGCGAGGTCAGGGTGAGCGGGCGGTCTTCGGTGGATTTGGGACGGATGCTGATCAAGTCTTCGTCGGCGCTCAGCCAGTTGATGATATTCATGAACAGATCGCGGTTGCCCAGCGTGCGCGAACCCATGGCGCGGTTTTCGGCCCACTGCGAAGTGCCCACCACGACGAAACGCCCGCTCGGAGTGCCTTGCACCGTACCGGCGGCGGCCAGCGTGAACGGACCCTTCTTTCCCTTCTTGGGATCGATGGCGCCGCTAGCGGCAACATCGCTGACGGCGATGCTGTCTTCACCGGTGCCGAAGAGTTTTTCCACCGTGCTTTTGGCGCCGGACTTAATCTCCAGCGACCGCGGCACGGGGAAGGCCGTGGGCACGCGGGCCAGCGGGCGCGTAATGGCGTGCGGGTCGTACTGCAGAATGACGGGGATTTCCGGGCCGGCCCCGAACATGTTGCCGATGCCGCTGAGATCCAGCACCAGGTCTTTATTCGGGGTGACGCCCCAGCCGGAGAGCATGGCGGCCAGTTCGGTGTTTTCCGCGGTGGGCTCGCCGCGGCCAATCTTCAGCACATTATCCAGCAGGAAGAGCGCGTGACCGCCGCCTTCCACGTACTTCTTGATAGCGTCGACAATGGGTTGCGGATAGGCAAGCTGCGGTCCGCCGACGATCAGCGTCAGGCAGTCCTTGGGGACTTCCACTACGGCGGCAGCCGGCGTTTGGCCGATGGCGAGCGGCTTGCCGGGTTCGGCGGCCTTGGGTTTGAAATCGATGGTGCGGGTCTTGTAGTTGTCGCGCTCCAGCAACTGCTTCATCGTCGAGTAGCCGGTGGCGGCCTGATCGTCGATGGAGTGTTCGTTGGCCGCATTCACGAAACACGCGTTGCGCTCGCCGGATTTCAGGGAGCGGATCAACGCGCCGGTGACTTCCTCTTCCGTCAGGCTCTTCGCCTCTTCCTTGCGCAAGCCGCTGTCCACCAGCATGATGACATCACGGCGGAAGCCGGCGGATTTCGCCTGCTGCGGCTTCTTCACCGGGTCGATAAACTCCACTTTCAGCTTGGGAGAGAGTGCGGTGTAGCGGTCCAGCAAATCGCGGGCCTGGGGGAAGCGGGCAGATTCGTCGAAGTAGGTGAGCTTGACGTCGCTCTTGAGGTTGCCCACCACCTTGATGGTCTGGTCGGAGAGGCTGAACTGCTTGTTGCTGGTGGAATCGTAACTCTTATCGTAGCGGTTGGCCAGGAAGTTGATGGCGCCAAGTACCGCCAGGATGACCAGGATGTAAGTGCCGGCGTAGGCCGTGTACCGGGTTTGTCTGGACTTAAGGAAACTGGTATCCATATTATGACCTCCACCTTAGGGATTCCATCGCCCGCGAGGTAAGGAACAGTGCAAAGAAGATCATGGAGATATAGAAGACCACGTCCTTGGAATCCAGCACGCCCTTACTGAAGTTCTCGAAGTGGGTGACGATTGAGATGTAGTTGACCACCTGGGATAGGGCGGTGGAATCGAAAGCCGAGGCCCAACTTAGCAGCCACAGAAAAAGGCAGACGAAGAAGGTCACGCCGCCGGCCACAATCTGGTTGCGCGTGGTAGTGGAGATGAAGGTCCCGATGGCCAACAGGCACGCGCCTTGCAGAATCAGCCCGAGGTAGGCGATTAGCACGGGTTTCAAATCGGGTTTGCCCCAGGCGAAGAGCATGGCCACGTCCAGCATCGACATGCCGAGCACGCATACGAAGAGCGTTACCGCACCTAGCCACTTGCCGAGGATGATTTCGATGTCCTTAATGGGCGAGGTCAACAGAAGTTCGATAGTCCCGGTGCGCTTCTCTTCGGCGATCAGCCGCATGCTGATCATCGGCACCAGGAACAGCGCGATGGTGGAGGCGAACCCCAGCAGCGGGCGAATGATCTGGTCGTTCACATTCATGGGCTGCTGCTGGCCCATCATCTGGGACTGGAAGCTGAAGCGGACGAAATCCCGCGTCGCCGTGAAGAAGCCAAATCCGAAGATCAGACCGAAAAACGCCATCAGCAGATAGGCGATGGGCGATGCGAAATAGCTCTTGAGTTCTTTCCTGCAAATGAGGAGTATGTTTCTCACTTCTGGCCTCCTTCTTCTTTGGTTTCCACGGTGGTCAGTTGCAGGAAGATGTCTTCCAGGCTCAGGCCGACGGCGCGGAGTTCGCTGAGATTCCAACCGGAGTTGACCACGGTGCGCGCCAGTTCGGCGCGGATGTGGCGGCCTTGCAAGCTTTCCACTTCGAAGGTCAGGCGGCCGCCCTTGGAATCCTTCATCATGACGCGGCTAACGCCCGCCACCTGTTCCAGGCGTCCTTGGACTTCCGTGGGGTCGGGGCGGCCGTCGGCGGCTTCCACTTCGAGAGAGACGGCTTCGGCGCCGCGCAGCCGGTTGGTCAAATTGGCCACCGAATCCTGCGCCACCAGTTTGCCTTGACTAATAATGATGACGCGTTCGCAGGATTGCTCCACCTCACTGAGGATGTGGGTGCTGAGGATGATGGTGTGCTCGCCTGAGAGGGCCTTCAACAGTTCGCGAATTTCGATGATCTGCTTGGGGTCCAGACCGCTGGTCGGCTCGTCCAGGATCAGTACGTCCGGGTTGTGGATGATGGCCTGCGCGATGCCGACACGCTGGCGGAAGCCTTTGGACAGCTTGGCGATCAGCTTAGCCCGCACGTCGCCCAACGCGCAGCGCCCGATCACCTCGTCCACGCGGCGCTTGATGTCGGCGCTCGGAATGCCTTTGATCTGCCCCACGAAGGTGAGGTACTCGATCACCTCCATTTCGGGGTAGAGCGGAGGCGTTTCGGGAAGGTAGCCGATGCGTTTCTTGACCTCCATCGGGTTCTCCAACACGTCGAAACCGGCGACCGAGACTTTGCCGGCCGAGGGCGGAAGGAAGCAGGTAAGGACGCGCATCGTGGTGGTCTTCCCTGCCCCATTGGGTCCCAGGAAGCCCACGATTTGGCCCTTTTCCACCTCGAATGAGATGTCATCCACGGCGACCGTACGTGCGTATCGCTTGGTTAGACCTTCGACTTTGATCATATTGATATTCCAGACCAGACAGACGTGGTAGTTGCCATTAGGGCGCGAATCGGCGCCTCGGGAGACTGCGCCAAACCATTGAATTGAAATTACATGATAGGAAACCGGGGCAAGTATTGTCAAATCTGAGGGATAAGTTGGGGAGATGTTGGGGGAAGACTTCAGCCCAATGCCACTTACTTTACCCAGGGAATGCCGCTGCATTGGTGGGGCGGACCCCATGGCCCGCTGCCGGCACACTGGGGTCAGCCTCTTGCAGGGTGCGAACAGGCCGACGTGGGCGTCGGCCGCGCACGGGGGCGTCCGCCCCACCATCTATGCAGACCCGCGGCAAACGGGCAAAGTAAGCGGCATTGCGCTGCAGCCTGAAACTCGGACGCTGCTCCGCGCCGCCCGTGCAGCGCGGGTTCCGGATACAGCTCAGCCCAATCGAGCCAGGGCAAACGCGCAGGCTCCAATGGCGACCGCCCGGCTGGTGCCCAGCCGGCTGATGCCGATAGCCGTGCGCGCCAGGGGGTCGTATACAATCCGCCGCGAGGAATACGGCACGCCGATCTCGCGCGCTTCTCCGCGCAGGAACGCATCGCGTTGCGACGCATCTTCCATGTTGTAGGCGCGCGCGTAAAGGCGCCGCAATCCGCTTTCGTACTGGCCATTCACCGCATCCACCATGGCGGGCAGGAACAGCGGATGCGCGCCCGAGATGCCGCCACCGACCACCGCCAGCCCGTCCACCAGCGTCAGCGCCTGCGCCAGCACATCTCCGGCGACTTCGCCCAGGCGGCGAAAGGCCTCGCGCGCGGCCGGGCCATTGCCCTCGGCGCGGCCCATGCCGATCTCGAAGATGGCCGCGGGATCGGGCGCGTCCGCGAGATCAATGCCGGCGGCTTCCGCGTATACCCGCCGCACGGCGCGAATCGAGGCGCCCTCCTCGGCGTTGATGCCGGGCTCCCGGAGATTGCGCAGCAGGTGTGCTTCCGCCGCGATCGAGTTGTCCCCCAGGAACAGTTCGCCGTTGAAAGAGAGTCCACCGCCCAGGCCCGTCCCCAACGTAATCCCGAACAGATTCCGGTAACGCTTCGAGCTGCCCGCCTGTTCCAGCAGTCCGTTCACGTAAGGCAGAAATCCGGCGATGGCCTCGCCGTAGACGAACAGGTCGCCGTCATTATTAATGAAGACGGGGATGGCGAAACGCTCCTCCAGCATGGGGCCGAGCGCAACGCCGCCACGGAACGCCGGCAGGTTCGGCAGGTCGCCGATAATCCCGCGCGGATAGTCGGCGGGCCCGGGGAACGCGAAGCTGATGGCGGCCGGAGGCTCCGGCAATGCCCCCTTGACGCTTTCGAATCCGCGCACGATGGCGGACAAGCAGCCGTCCAGGTGATCGCCCTCGGTGGGAATGCTCAACCCCTCCACCAGGGTCTCGCCGCCGCGCAACGCGCCGAACTTCAGAGTGGTGCCGCCGGCATCGAGCGTCATCACGATCCGGCGGTCGTTCTCAAATGGAATAGGCATATTCAGGGACTTCAATTGTGGGTACTAATGCGCAGTTCTCACTCTCGCCCAGCCTCTGTGGCGCAGGCACGGGGGCCTGCCGTGTCGAGACCCGTCTCGACGCCTGTTTGCGACTGTGACATAAGGGTCGAAGGCAGGCGTCGGCATGAGTGCCGACGCCACGTCGCGCGGGAACACCTGTGACCAATGCCGGCTAGTTCCCCGCAGTTGCCTGCACATTGAAGCCCTCCACCACCACCGTAGGCCGCTCGCCTCGCGTGTCGGCGTGTTCCAGTTCCGTCCGGATGGTGCGCGCCTCGCCGGGCATCAGGGCGATATAGTTATCGCTGTAAATCGCCGGCAGAATGCGGTCGCCGCTGGTTTCCCGCACCGCTTTCAAGCGCACCATAAGCGCCGGCTGCGCGGAGGCGTTTCGTAGTTCGGTCACCAGCAGCCAGCGGCCGCCCTGCCTTTCAGCGTGGGTGGCAGCCTCCAGTTTCACCTTCGGCAATTGGCGGAGCGCGCGGTAGTTGCCCTTCTCCACCCCGCGCCAGTAGAAGTTCTGCGATACCACCTCGCCGCCGCGGGTGAGTTTCAGCCGGATGAAGTGCACTGCCGAAAGGCTCGCCGGGTACTCCAGTTTCAAGTTGGAATCCGTGCTGTCTTCCCGGCTGTCCAGCGCCACCGACCCGCGCCATTGCACCGCGCCATCCAGGTTGAGAATCTCCGCCGCGGCGGTGAGGCCGCTCGCCTTCCCCCCGCTGTAGTTCACCACCTCCACACGGTCGGTGGTAGGGTTCCACTGTATGTGCAGCGGCTCGCAGGCATGCTTGGCGCCGAAATAGGCGGCCGTCGGTTCCAGGTAGTAGTCGTACGTCTGCCATACCATGGTGGGCCACGCCGGATGGCTCATCCAGATCAGCAGCCCCATGCGGTTCTTGCTCTGCGCCTCGAACATGGCGCGGTACCCTTCGTAGTTCACGAACTGGGCCAGCGCCACCCAGTCAGCGGCATTGTCCGCGCCGCCGTAGCTGGTGTCAATGCGGTTTTTAAAGGACGCACCGCCCTGCGCGCCCGCCAGGGAAAAATCATGGACGCCCCACACGTCGCCCTGCGGCCACATGGCCGCTTCCGGCATCATCGCCTTGAGGCTGTCCAGGGTCACGATGTTCGGCATGCCAAGTTCGCTGTGGAATTTGGTGGTGGCGCGGTTGGTGAAGTAGTAGTCGGGCGTCATGGCCTGGTACGGCCCGTGCCCACCAACCGAATCGTCCGCCGAACTCGGGACGTAGTGGATTCCCGGATGCAGTTCCTGCAAAGCCGCGCGGATGGAATCGTCCAGAGGCTTCAGCGGATAGCCTTCGTTGCGTCCGCAATAGAGCCCGATGGAGGGATGGCTGCGGATGCGCAGCAGCGTATCGGTGACGTTGCGCAGGAACATGGCGTTATCGGCCGGGTCCGGACCGTCCCACGGATTGGCCAGCCAGAAGTCCTGCATGATGACGATTCCGTTGCGGTCGGCCGCCTCATAGAAGGCGTCTTCGCCGATTTGCCCCACCCAATTTCGCACCATATTGAAGTGCTGGTCGCGGTGATAGCGCATGGCGGCCTGGTATTCCCGCCCGCGGTAGCGCAGCATGGATTCGCTGAATCCCCAATTGCCCCCGAACCCCACAAAGCGCCGCCCGTTGATCCAGATGCGCAGCGCGCCACCTTCCTCGGAGTAGGTGAACTGCCGTACGCCGGCTTGGAACCGCCGGGTGTCGCTGTTCTCGAAGCTCAGCTCCACATCGTACAGGTTGGGCTCGCCGTAGCCATTGGGCCACCACAATTTCGGATTCTCGATGGCGATGGATTGCTTCACCGTCTTGGATCCCGCGGCATCCAGACTGACCGCGACGGCAAACATCTGGTCGCCGAAGCGTCCGCGCAGGGTGCCTTTGACGGGCCGCGCCTCGTGATTGCGCAGCGTGGCTTCGATGGTGATCTGGGCGTGCGAAGTGTCCGGCAGGGGCAACTTCGTATCGACGAAGGAGTTTTCAATCGTCACCCCGCCCGTCACCGTGAAGAACACGTCGTTCCAGATACCGGTATCGCGGCCGCGGATGGTAGGGATCCAGTCCCAGCCGATGGCCGCATGGAAGGTGGGGTTGTCGGCGCCTAGCGCGCCGCCGTTCTTACCGGGGCTCTCGAAGGTCTTTTGCGTGACAGCGCCGGGGGTGGCGTTCTTCAGAATAAGTACCGCGAGCGCGCTCTTGCGTCCGGCCGGCAGTTTGCCGGTGACGTCGAAGCGCGCGCGGGTGAAGGCGCCTTCCACGCGCCCCAGTTTCTCACCGTTGAGGTAGACCTCGGCCTTCCAATTGATGCCGGCGAAATTCAGCCACACCTTGCGGCCCGCGCCGGCCGTGGGCGGCAGGAACTCGTCGCGGTACCAGAAATCGGCATGGAAAAACGAGTCGGAGATCATGGCCTGGTTGTCGCCGAAGTCCGGATTGGGAACCGCGCCGGCATTGAGGTAACTAGCCAGCACGGTGCCGGGCACAGTAGCCACCAACCAATCGCGATCGGCGAAACCGGGCTGCGACATCGCCGCCCCGGACGCCTTCACCAGCGAATCGCGCTGCACCTTCCAGGCGCCCCCAGCGAGCGCCAGGCCGGGCGCGGCCG
>JANYJN010000733.1 GCA_025358475.1 Candidatus Solibacter sp. | reverse complement strand
TGCACGGGGGCATCACTTGCACGGGGGCATCACTTGCACGGGGGCATCACTTGTACGGGGGCATCACTTGCACGGGGCATCACTTGCACGGGGGCATCACTTGTACCGGGGGCATCACTTGCACGGCGGCATCACTCTCACGGGGGCATCACTTGCACGGGGGCACCTTGGGCCGGCACAGAGACGGAATGGGCGATTGCAGAGCTTTACGGGTTTGTCTTGGATCTGCTATTCTCCCCCGTATGGGCAAATCAAGGTTCTATTCTCTCGTATTCTTCGTGTGCGCCGGCGCCGCCGCATTCGGGCAAGGTACAACTTCGCGGGTCCTGGGGACCGTGCAGGATTCCAGCGGGGCGGTGGTGCCCGAAGCTGCGGTGAAGCTAACTAACGAAGGCACGCGTCAGAACTTCGAAGCCGGTAGTTCCTCGTCCGGGGCGTATGCCTTCGAAGCAGTGCAGCCGGGCGCGTACCAGATCGAGGTGGAAGCCAAGGGTTTCCGCAAATTCAGTTCGCGCAACAATCTGGTGAACATCGGCCAGCCCACCACGGTCAACGTCAAGCTGGAACTGGGCACGCTGGTGGACACGGTGGAAGTGGAGTCCTCCGCCGACTCGGTGCAGACCTCTAACTCCGGCAACTACGGGAACCTGATCTCCGGGACCGCCGTGAAGGACCTGCCGCTGGTGGGTGCGCGCGGGCGCAATCCGCTGGACTTCGTGGTGACCCAACCCGGCGTGGTCTCGGGCGCGCCCACCGGGGGCGGAATCTACGTACACGGGGCGCGCGACCGGGCCTGGAACTATACCCTGGACGGCATCGACACCAATGATTCCAGCCAGGGGGGCAGCAACACGACCTCCTTCCGGGTGAACCCGGACATGCTGGAAGAAATGCGCATTCTCACGGGCAACAACACCGCCGAGAATGGACGCAATAGCGGCGGTCAGGTGGCCATGATCACCCGCTCTGGCACCAACAATTTCCATGGCGACGGCTTCTGGTTCTATCGCACGCCGCGCCTCAACGCCAGCGAGTGGGAGAACAACCTCGACAACCTGGGGAAGGCGCAACTGCAGCAGAACATCTACGGCGGAGGCGTCGGGGGCCCCATCGTCAAGAACAAGACGTTCTTCTTCGCGCAGATTCAGGCGCTGCGCGCGCGCTCCAGTCGCGCCACCAGCCGCACGGTGTACACGGCGAGCGCCCGCGCCGGCGCGCTGCGCTACGTTAAAGGCGGCCGCAACCAGCCGGCCGGAACGGCGACGGCCTCAGTGGATGCGAGCGGCAATCCTCTGCCCGGGCTGAACATCGGCACCTATAATATCGCGAACAACGATCCGGAGCACCTCGGGCTGGACCCCACGGTGCTGGCCGAAATCAAGAACGCGCCGCTGCCCAACAGCTTCACGACCGGCGACGGCCTGAACACGGCCGGCTACATTTTCAGCGCGCAGGCATCCGAACGGCAGCACGACCAGACGATTAAGATCGACCAGATTCTGAACGCGAAGAACACCATTTATGGGCGCGTGGCGTGGGGCCGCGACGACAGTCTGTGCGACGTCACCAACAGCGGGCAGCCGATCTTTCCGGGCGGACCCTGCCAGGTCAACACGCTGCGCGGCCCGCGCAACTTCGCCATCAACTGGCGCTATACGCCGACCAGCCGGATGACCAACGAATTCGTCATCGGGCAGAACCGCTACGACCCCATTTTCGGGCAGCCGTCATCGCTGGACAAGATCTCTTTTTCCAACACGCCGGTGGACACTAGCGCGCAGTACTACTTCGGCAACTCGCGGGTGGCGAGCACGTGGCAGGTGGTGGACAACTTCGCTTATTTCCGCGGCGCGCATGCCTTCAAATTCGGCGTCAACCTGCGCCAGGTTCGCGAAGAGGACATTCGCGGCGGCGTGGCCGGACTAAATTCCAGCGAGGAAGTGAATTTCTTCCCCAGCATCAACACCGTGGATCCCGCCACTTTCGGGCTGCCCGCCGATCTGAATACCGCTTTCGACCGCGGCCTGTTCCAGTCGCACATCAACTTCCTGCTGGGCCGCGTCGGGCAAATCGACCGCGGCTTCGTCAACCAGGGCGACCAGTGGACGAAGAGCACGTTTCAGTTCGATACGCGCTATCCGGAGTACGAAGTTTACGCGCAGGATACGTGGAAGGTCAAGCCCAACCTCACCGTGGATTTGGGCCTGCGCTACGAGATCCGGTTGTCGCCCAGAACGCCGGGTAACAACATCCTGGTGCCCAACCAGGCGATGGTGGCGGGCGCCGCTCCCAGTAACACGGTGCAGTGGGTTCCGGGTAAACTGTTCAAGAACCAATTGGGCAATATCGGGCCCTCGGTGGGCTTCGCCTGGGATCCGTTCCGCACGGGCAAGACGTCGATTCGGGGCAACTACCGCATGGCCTACGACCGGATCAACGATTTTGTGGTGGCTTCGAGCATCCTGCCCAATCTGCCGGGCGCGGCATACGCCGCCATCAATACGGATTTCGGCCAGGGGGGCGGACGGTTGTCGAACCTGCCCGCGCTTAATGCGCCGAGCGGGAAGCCGAGCAGCCTGACGCAGCCAGCGGCATTTTCCTCCGCGTCCAATACGGTGGTGGATCCCAACCTCAAGACGCCGCGCACCCACCAATGGGCGCTCAACATCCAACGCGAAGTGGCGCGCAACACGATCGTGGACATCGCCTACATCGGGCGCCGCGGCACACACCTGCTGGGGGCCTATAACGTGAACCAGGCGCAGATCTACACGAACGGCTTCCTGGACGCCTTCAATACGGTCAAGGGCGGGGGCGATTCCCCGCTGATCAACAGTCTGGTGAAGGCCGATACGCGCCTCAACGCGGGGGAAAGCGGCTCGCAAATGGTGCGCCGCCTGTATGCGTCAAACCTGACTCTGAATTCGGTGGGCGCGCTGGCGGCTTCGCTGGGCACGCGTTTGCAGAACGGCGTGTCGGTGACGCAGCTCTCCGCCGGGCAGCCGTTCGTCTTCATTCCGTACCCGCAATTTAGCAGCCTCAACGTGCTGGATTCCAATGACTTTTCCACTTACCACGCGTTGGAAGCGCAGGTGACGCGCCGCTTGTCGCAGGGTATCTCTTTTAACGTTTCCTACACGTGGTCCAAGGCGCTGGATACGCGTTCGTTCGATCCCACGATATCCGTGGTGGGCACGGGCAACGGCGCCACGGCGGCCGATACTCCGTTCGACATCAACAACCGGCGCCTCAACTACTCGTACGCCGATTTCGACCGCCGGCACGTTTTCCAGTGGAACTTCGTGGCGGAACTGCCGTTTGGGAAAGGCAAGCACTTCCTGAATCACGGCGGCAGCGCGGTGGACCGCGTACTGGGCGGATGGGAAGTCACGGGTTACGGGCGCATCACGAGCGGCCGGCCCTTCACGG
>JANYJN010000719.1 GCA_025358475.1 Candidatus Solibacter sp. | reverse complement strand
CGAGCTGCACCCCAGGTTCGTCGAGAACGGCCGCGCCGCGATTCTCGATCTCGATCTGCGGCTGGTGGAATCGCTCAGCGCCGACCGGACGAAGTACAGGCCCATTCGCCGTTATCCGTCGAGCGCCTTCGACCTTTCGGTAATCGCCGGGTCGCGCGAGCACGCGGGAAACCTGGAAGCCGCCATCGCCGGTTTCGCCGGTCCGCTGCTGGAATCCATCCAGTTCGTGCGCCAGTACGCGGGTCCGCCGCTGGCGGAAGGCGCCAAGAGCGTCAGCTTCCGGCTGACCGTCGGCTCGCCGGAGCGCACCCTGTCAGCCGACGAGATCGCCGCCATCCGCGCCACGATTATCGAGCGAATGCGCGGCCTGGGATACGAACTCCGAGTGTGAACCCGGGTTCACGCCGCGCGGTACTTGTCCCGGCACTCCTTCGAACAGAAATGCAGTAGCTGCCCATCCACCGTGCGCGTCACGCTGGCGCCGGTGGAAACATAAGTTCCGCACACGGGATCTTTCTTTAACTCCCCGCCCGCCACCACGTGGGGCGCGGAAGGCGGCGGGGCGGGCTGAGTGGAGCGGGTGACATCGCGCCTGGTTTGGAAAATGCCGCGGAAGAACGATCGCAGGAGAGCGAAGAGCAGCAAGGGAAGGAGAATATCGATGATAAGGTAACGCAGCATGGGGGCGGGGCGGGAAGCATCGCCTCTCGCCCCGGAATTCATTAACGCAGACTACTTTTTCTTCTTAGGAGCCGGCGCATTGGGGTTCTTATACGCCGTGTCCACCTTCGCGTTCATCGATTCCAGCATGGCCTTTGCGGGGTCGGCGAACTGCCCGGTAGGCGCCAGTTCCAGGTACTTCTGGAACGCTTCCACCGTACCCGCCACCGGCGTCACTTTGCCGTCTGCCGCGAACGACGCCTTGCCAATCAGATAGACTCCCCATTGGTAGTACGAATCCGCATGTTTCGGGTCGATTTCGATCGCCCTTTTGAATGCCGATGAGGCCTGTTCCGATTGTCCCGCATTCACCAGCGACGCACCCATGTTGTAATAGAATTGCCCGGCCTTGGTCGGGTCGAGATCCGCCGCCTTCTTCGTCTCAGCCTCCGCCTCCGGGAACTTTTTAGCCTTGCCGAGCGCTATGGCGAGGTTGCTGTGCGTCCCGGCGTCCCCCGGATTCAGTTCCAGCGCCTTGCCATAGGCCTCAAAGCCCTTGGCCATTCCGGCGTCGAACTCCGGGCCGGTCTTCTTCGCCGCCGCACCCACTAACGCCTCCGCCAGATGCTGCCATACCGCCACCTGCTTCGGATCCAGCTCGCTGGCCGTGGTCAGGCTGACGATGGCGGCGTCATAATCCTTCTTTTCCATGGCAGCCGTGCCGCTAATGAACGCGTCGTTCAGTTCCTTGTTCTTCTTCATCGCCGCTTCGCGCTCTTTGGTGGCCTTCTCGTAGGATTCCTTCTGCTCTTTGGACATGCCGCGTTCCTGCTCTTTGGAGAGACCCGCTCCGCTGGCCCCCGCGGCTTGCATCTGCGCGTTCCTGGCTGTCCGCTGCTGCGCGACCTTTTGCAGGTCGAAGTTGACCGGAGTCGGGTCGCCCGATTTGGTGCGCACGCCGTTCACCACGTCCACTTCCTTGCCATTGATTTCTACCGAGACGTTATAGGTGCCAAGCGGCAGGCCATTGTAGAAAAAGTGGCCCTTCTTATTCGTCTTGCACGGGTAGGAACCCTTGATATCGGTGCGGACGATTTTGACCACGGCGCTGACCGCCGGGGACCCGTCCTCGCCTTTCACGTCGCCTTCCATCGCCGTAATTTGGGCGAAAGAGGTCAAAGCCATCAGGCAGGTGCCGGCCACAGCAACAACCAAGTTGCGAAACTTCATAAATAACCTCCAACTAGAGACGATTTAGTATTAAACTCCAGTATACGCGTTATGGGCTTTGTTTGCACCGTTAAACCCTGTTAATCAAACAAGCCGATCTGTTCCTTGGGCGCCGGCTTGGGCTTCCGCATTTGCAAAGGACTTCCCACCACCCCCAGCACCTCGAGCGCGGCCAGCGACCCTCTGGGCGCCCAAACGCGCTGCTGGTTGCCGAAGGAATCGGGCGGGATCACAGTGAACCCGCTGCTTTCCAGAAGCATGAGATTATTGGGAATAATCCCCTCCAGCACACCACCGTCCCGAAACCGCAGGCTCACCCAGAGCCCGGCCATTTTGGGCCGTGTCTGAAAAACCTGGCGTTGGGGCTCCGCCACGCCCTCGAATTCCTTGACGAACGCCACCAGCTTGATTTCGGGATAGGGGATGATCGACGTATGACCTTGATCCGAGAGCAGTTCCACGCCGTCCGGCTGCAGAAAGGACGTGGGATTGACGTATCCCGCCAAAGTTTCCCGGTCGTAACGGCGGACGAGCGCTTTCTTGGTGGTGGAGGCGGGCAAATTGTCTCCTATGCAACAACGATGTTTCAAAGATTTCGCGGCTTATTGTATCATTGGCACGATGTCTGGAGCGCGCGCGGAAGGTTCGGTACACCTGTGTAACCAGATTACCGCCTTTTTGAACTTCTGCCGTCTGGAGAAGGGTCTGGCCGCCAATTCGCTCGACGCTTATTCCACGGATCTCGCTCATTTTAAAGAATTTATTGGCAATGCCGCAGACTTGCCGGGAACTCCGGAAATCCGCCTTCATATCGATAATCTATATCAATCCGGGCTTAGCAGCCGCTCGGTGGGCCGACACCTCACTACGATTCGTAACTTCTACGGTTTTCTGCTGAGGGAAGGCGAGATCGCGACCGACCCAACGGAGCACCTGCGCGCCCCAAAGCACTGGCAAACTATTCCTAAGTACCTGAATCTGGAAGAGATCGACAGAATAATTGCAGCCGCCGACCTCTCCCGCCCAACCGGCCGGCGCGATCATGCCATGATGGAACTGCTGTATGCCTCTGGGCTGCGGGTGAGCGAATTGTGCAAAGTCGGGGTGGGCGATTTGAACCTGGAAATGGGCGTCCTCCGTACCACCGGAAAGGGCAACAAGCAACGCCTGGTGCCGGTGGGCAAGGCCGCCATCCTCGCCGTCCGGGCCTATCTG
>JANYJN010000704.1 GCA_025358475.1 Candidatus Solibacter sp. | reverse complement strand
GGCTGACTATGCGCGGAAATGAAGTGATACAATATCCGGATCTATGAACTCTCGATTCACTCGCCGCGCCGCGATGCAGGCAATCGGCGCGAGCGCTATTCCGCTTGCCGCGCAGACTGTAAGGGCTCCCGTGACGCAGCGCGGTACAACACCAAAGGAGCAAGGCATGGAACTCGGCGCGTTTTCTATCAGCTTGGCTGTCAAGGACCTTGAAGCTTCGAGGAAGTTTTACGAGAAGTTCGGTTTCAAGGCCTTCGGTGGGAATCCCTCAAAGAACTGGCTGATTTTGAAGAACGGCGATCACGTCATTGGCCTCTTTCAAGGCATGTTCGACAAGAACATACTAACCTTCAACCCTGGCTGGGACGGTAACGCCAAAAAACTAGCTGCTTTCACGGATGTGCGCGAACTACAGCGCCAGTTGAAGGCGCAAGGCGTGCAGATGGTGAATGAGGCAGACGAGAACACGACGGGCCCCGCCAGTTTCATCGCGGTAGACCCAGACGGAAACCCGATTCTTGTCGATCAGCACGTCTGAGCGGGAGGCCCGCGGCCTTGTCATTCGCCGGGGATGGTTTTAACGCGGAGGTCGCCGGTGCGGCCACGGCGGGTGAGCTGGGTCGTTACTCCGCCCTGACGCCGTAGCGTTTATGTTCGCTCGCAGCGAACGCTTCGCCCACTCGGAAAACCATTCGCACACGACGCTTTGATTTACAGTGCACACACGTCGAAACCTCAACCGCATCGTCTGTGCCTTCCTCACCCCTCCCGCGGAAACATCTCCCGCACCATTTCCATCGCCTCCTCCCGGCTCCCGATGCGGCCTTCCAATTGCGCGTCTTCCAGCACCGCCAGAATCTGCGAGAATTGCGGCCTTGGCTCGTAACCCATCCCAATCAGGTCCCCCCGTCACCAGCCGTTCGGGCCGCAAGTGTTCCGCGCTGCGCTGCAGTCTTCGAACTTCGCCTTCGCCCCCGAGTAGTTCTCCAGCCGTACTTCCGGGTGCGCCGGCAGAGCTGTCCGGAGCGAGTCGATCGATAAACACTGGGCGACAAGGGAGGGCCTATTGCGCGGAAACTCCATTCGAACCAACTCGTTTCAAAGTCCGAGATGGCATCTCGGTAAATTGGGTCACTCCCGTTGTGCCGCCCATACGTCAGGAACCCGGGTACTACTTCGTCAGGACCGCACCGCCGAAGGTCTGAACTCAGCAGATCATCCTTGGTGCATGGCGTTCTCCCGGGTTGGCGTGCTTCGGCCGAGGGGTGTGAGAACGGCTGGACCGGCCCCCTTGTTTACCACTGTCGTCACCAATGCGCAAATGTGGAACCCGCGAACGCAGATGTGGGTACTAAGGCGAACGTCCTTCTGGTGGTTTTCATCACCTCTGCAGATGAACAACCAGCGTGGCCAGCGTATTGTTCGCGGTCAGCGGTTTTCCGCCAGTGACATCCTGCAAATAGAAGGTCGTGCCGTCCGCCACCCATGGGCCGGTTTGCTGCGATCCGTGATTCCCTCCGGAAGCGAAGAGCGGGCCATTCGGGCTGCCAACGTGAATCTCGACGCTTGCCGCGTTTGGCGCGTTCCAATTGATCGTGGTAGTTCCATACGCCGCGCCCGTGACCGGTACAGGGTTTGGTGACGCGGTCATCGGGGCTGCATTCCCCCCTGCCGGCCGGGACCTCCCCGAAGAGCGTTTCCACAGGCAACGCCCGGTAGGGAAAGCCAGTCCCCGGAGGAATCTGCACGTCCAGGACCGCTACGGCGCCGGCCTCGGGGCTGGCGTCGGCTTCGACGAGCGTGTAGGTCTGCGGGCTCTTCGGGACGAGCGTCGTGGGATTGATGTCGGCACCGAACCAGACTATCGTGTTGCCGTTCTCGAGCCGCTGGGCGGCGCCCACTCTATCGGAGTACTTGTAAACTGGAGCTCCGCCGCTGGCGCCTACCGGGTGACGATACTCCCATACCTTGGCCGCCGTCATCGACTTCCAGTCGAGCGCAAGCTCGAGTGCGCGGGTATAGAGTCCGCCCTCCGCCGCCGGCCGGCCGTTTCCGTTGTCGAAGAGGAGGAGATTCCCGTTCTCGAGCATGCGGACGTAGTGAGGGTGGTAGAACCTGTCGCTTGCGTTGGGGAAGGTAAAGTCGCTTTTGAAGCGGCCGATCCGCCACGCGATTCGTTCCAGTTGCGGCGAGATCGCGACCACCGTATCGAGGTACCTCACCGACAGGAGGATCACACCCGAAGGCGCGACCTGGAGCGAGTTCGCGTGCATCCACTCCTCGCTCTGAAGCGATTTTCCCGCGCAATGGTACGCGCTGATGAGATCGGAGTTGTTTCCCGGATCGGTGTTCGATGCGTTGGTTCTCTCGGTCAACGGATCGAGGAAGTCGAAGGGGTCCCACACGATTTTGTCTGTCCCCGCCGCGGGGTTCCAACGGCGAATGGCGCTCCCCACCTGCAATCGCTTGCCCTGCGAAGCCTGCCCCGCGTCGAAAAACGGGTCCTTGAAGATCCTGCCAAGGTGGAGGATCGTGCCGCGGACACCGTCCGCGCCGGGCAGAAGCTGTTCGTGCCAGTCGTTTCCCTGGCCCCAGATCCAGCCCGCTGTGCTCGGCGAGGCCGCCGGCGGCGTCACGCTGCAATCGGGCGGGCTCTCGGCAAGAAGGGTTCCGTCGGGCGCGATCGCACGATAGAAGGTGTCTAAGGAGTCAGGACCTCCCGTTCCAGCGTCCGCAAAGAGAATATTCCCATTCCGCTCCCGAACGATGGAGCCGATTGTGTCGACTTGCAGTACGCCGGTCGCGTTGCTCGGGACGTTGTTGTAGTACCAGACGATCTGCGGCGCATCGGAGGAGTGTAGGTCAAAGCCAACGTAGCCCCGGAAGCCTGTCTGGTTCACCCCCACAATGACGAGCGGCGCCGTGGTGCGCCCTGTGAGCGTGTAGGTGTTCGTCGACAAGGCCGATGGAAGCGGGCCGGTGGTAAAGCTTCCGCTCGCAGTTCCCGCCGGAGCGCCATCGCGGTCGAACGCGTCCACGGTATAGGTGTAGCTCCGGCTTGCCCTGAGCCGTCCGATGGTGATCGTGGTCGAGCCGGTGGAGGAGACTTGGGTGAGGCGGGAAACCAGCGGGTCGACGCCCGTCGTCTGGTAGGTGATCGAGACACGCTCCACCTTGGCGCCGGTTGTCACCTGAACATCGACAAGCAGTGAATTGTTCGCCCTGACCGTGGCGCTTGTGCTCAAGGTGTCCGCGTAGCCATGGCTGCCCGCGAGCAACACGGCTGCGGCGGCGGCCACAACCCGAATCAGGGAGCCTCCGTGTCTCGATAGGTTATGCAGTTCTTGCATCGTCATCCTTCCTTCTGGTGCAGATTCTGAGGCAGATTGGCATTGGCTGCCGCGGAAGGTCAATCCAAAGGCGGCGCCTTTTGTGTTCCAATGATGTTCCCGCCTAAGCCGCCCGAAACCAAAGCCTTATCGAGACGTGTGAAAAGCGATGTATACTCGCTCTACCAGGAGCGAGTATGTCCAGGAGTGGCCGCCCGATGTGCTTTGGTGTATTCGAAGTCGATCTGCACACCGGCGAACTGCGTAAGCAGGGTCTGAGGATCAAACTCCGCGACCAGCCTTTCCAAATTCTCCTGCTCCTGCTGGCACACCCTGGCGAAGTCGTATCTCGCGACGAACTTCAAAAACAGCTCTGGCCGGCCGACACGTTTGTCGATTTCGATCGCGGTCTGAACAAGGCAGTCAATCACCTCCGCAACGCCCTGGGTGACTCGGCGGAAAGCCCCCGTTTCATCGAAACGTTACCGAAGCGCGGCTATCGGTTCATCGCGCCAGTCGATGCCGGTCACCACAACGGCCACCTGCTCGAACCAGCCCTGGAGACGCAGCAGGTGTACCCCCAACCACTTGGGGCGCGTGGGGTAACCCGCGGCCTAAAGCTGAAGCCTCCGGCTGGGCTTCCGTGGATGATCGCAGGTCTTTCGTCGGTAGTCGCGGTAATCTCGGGGGCGCTGCTATGGCACGCCACACTGCCGGCGGATCGGCCCGTGATGCAATTCAGCGTTGACCTGGGACCTGAAGCAATCCGGGGACGGGCAGACAGTGGTGAATTCCTCAATCCGGTAATCTCGCCTGACGGAACGCGTTTAGTTTTCCACGCGAAGGCGGCGGGTGGCAGTGAGCAACTGGCAGTCCGCCGCCTCGACCAGTCCAGAGTCACCATACTCGCAGGTACCGAAGGAGCGGCCGATCCCTTCTTTTCTCCGGATGGGCAGTGGGTCGGGTTCTTCGCCGGCCAGAAGTTGAAGAAGATTCCCCTAGAAGGCGGCGCGGTCGTTTCGTTGTGCGATACTACCGGCCTTGGGCGCGGCGCCTCTTGGGGAGAGGACGGCGCGATCATTGCCAATTTGGATAGCTACCATCTGTTCCGCGTGCCTGCGAGCGGGGGTGAACCGCAGGTCGTCGGCAAGCCGGAGCAGCACGGCGAGCGGACCTGGCGTTGGCCGCAGGTTCTGCCCGGCGGTGAGAACGTTTTGTTCACCGGCCTCGTCGCAGCTTCCGGCGCCGCTTTCAATAGCGCCAATATCGAAGTTCTTTCGCTCAAGTCGGGACGGGTCAAGGTGGTTCGGCGCGGCGGTTACCTTGGAAGCTATCTACCATCCGGCCATCTCATATATTTCCGTCAGGGAGCGCTTTATGGCGTACCGTTCGACCTCGGGCGTCTGGAGACCCACGGCGCGCCGTCGGCGCTGCTTGACGATCTCGCTGATTCGGAAGGCGCCGCGTCCGGCCGGGTGTCTTTTTCCCGGACCGGGATTCTGCTGTACGCGAGCGCGGCGAGACGAGCCGGAGTTGCCCCCATTACCTGGCTGGATAGCACCGGTAAGTCACAGCGGGTGATAACCCCATCCGTGGGCATACCGCGGCAGGCGGAGACACCTCGCCTTTCGCCTGACGGCAACCGGCTGGCGCTGGCGGTGGCGGGAGATCTCTACGTTCACGATCTCCAACGCGGCACGGTAACCCGGCTGACCCGTGATGCCGCCCGGAACCGGCAAGGGGTCTGGACGCCGGACGCACAGCACATTGTTTACTGTTCGGATGTTCCCGCGAGCGACGGTGAATTCGGCATTTGGTGGGTCCGCAGCGATGGTTCCAGCCCGCCTGAGAAGTTGTTCGGCGAGAGAACTCCCCTTCAAGTGTCGTCGATTTCCCCTGCTGGACGCACCATAGCTTTTGTTCGGACTGGCAAGGAGAGGGGGTTTGAGATTTGGACGCTCCCGCTGGATTTGAACGATCTGGACCATCCCAAATCGGGCAAGCCCGAGCGATTTGCGCGCGAATCCCCCAGCCAGGTAGACCCGGCCTTTTCGCCCGACGGGCGTTGGATCGCCTACGTATCCACCAACGGCGCGGGACTCGGAGGCGGAGTTACTGTGCGCCCATTTCCGTCCGCGCCGTCGGCGGGCAGGTGGCAGGTATCGGAATCTGAGAGCGGGGGAAAGTTCCCCGTATGGTCGCGCAATCACAAGGAACTGTTCTACGTGAATTCCGACAACCGCATCATGGTCGCCCGCTACACGGCCAACGAGCACTCCTTCGTCCCGGAGAAACCGCGGCTGTGGTCGCCGGCGCAGCTCTTCCGGCCAAGTTACAACGCCCTTTGGAATCTGGACATAGCACCAGACGGCCGGCGCTTTGTAGTGCTCGCGTCGCCTGAATCCAGCAGCGCGGAGCCGACTACTGTCCACGCAACCATCCTGCTCGACTTTTTCGACGAACTGCGGCGCCGCTTGCCGGCAAATTGAGTCCAGGGGGCGCCGCAGCAAGGCTACTGACTAAGTTTGTCCGATAATACGCAGTGGGGAATGTTCTACGCACCAACCGGAATTTGGGCGGAGTGCGTCACTTTGACGCGTAACACCGTTGCTGACATTTGCTGGGCACTGCGAGATAGATCCTGCCTGACG
>JANYJN010000702.1 GCA_025358475.1 Candidatus Solibacter sp. | reverse complement strand
TGCTGACTCTGAGTTCGACATAGTTCAGGTCGTCGCTAAGAACCTGGGGCTCATCGAAACAGTAGAGTGTGAGTTGCTCGGGCAGCTGTGGCTTGCTGCGCTTTGAGCTTGCGTTTGCTGAAAACGTGATCCCCTCGTACGGGTGGAACAGGCGCGCACCGTGCAACACGCCCGCGGCTTCTACAACTCCCGCATGCCGGTCCGCGATATCCACAAAATCTGCGCCCTCGACGATGCCGGCGAACGCACCCTCGAAATGGCCGTCCGCCGCATGGGCCTCTCCGCCCGCGCCCACGACCGCATCCTCAAAGTGGCCCGTACCGTCGCCGACCTGGATCACGCCCCAAACGTCACCGCCAAACATCTCGCCGAAGCCGTCCAGTACCGGAGTTTAGATCGCAATTATCGGACGTGAAGTCCGGCCGCACCGCGCCGGCGGGTGCGGGTATTGCCGCAAGCCACTCCACTGGCAAAGTCCCCTCAGTTTGAAGCCGGAGCGCACCCGGCGGTTTCAGCGGCGAGCGAAGTGACTCCTGCGATCACTTCCATCAACTGCACCGGATGAATGGGTTTCGAAACGTAGGCATCCATACCCGCCTTCAGGCAACTCTCCTGATCGCCCTTCATGGCGTGCGCCGTCATGGCTACGATGGGCACGTGCTTGCCGGTGCCTCGCTCCAGGGCTCGGATGGCCGCCGCGGCTTCCAGTCCGCCCATGTTCGGCATCTGCACGTCCATCAGAACCACGTCGAACGGGCCGTTCTTTACCGCCGCCACTGCCTCCTTGCCGTCGTTAGCCACGGTCACCGAGTGTCCTTGCTTCTCTAGCAGGCGGACCGCCAATTTCTGGTTGATTGCGTTGTCCTCGGCCAGCAGAACGCGCAACTTGCGCCGCCCCGCGTTCAGCGAGTGGCGGGTCAGCGGCGGTAGCCCAACAGCCGCGGCCCGCCCCAGCGACCGGGCGATGGCATCCAGCAGTGCCGATTGTTTCACCGGCTTCAGCAGGTACACTTCGATGCCGACGTCTTGGCAGCGCGCCGCATCGCCCCGCTGCCCCGCCGAAGTCAGCATGAACAAGTGCGTCTCCTCGAACCCAGTCTTCTCGCGAATGCGCGCCGCCAGCTTGAACCCGTCCATGCCTGGCATCAGGAAATCCAGAATGACCAGCGGGAACGGGCACCCCGCGGCGCGCGCCTGTTCCAGCACGGCGAGCGCCTCCTGACCGTTCTCCACCACTACCGGTTTCATCCCTTTCGCTTGCAGCATCTCCTCGAGAATCCTGCGGTTGGTCGGGTTGTCGTCCACAATAAGAACCGGCACTCCCTCTAGAGGCGCCGGAGCCGATTGGGGCGGCACCTGCCCCAAGGCCATCGCCACTGTGAAGTGGAACGCGCAGCCTGGGCCGTGAACGGCCCCAGCCAGGGCTGCTAGATCCACGCGCGGGCTCTCCAGCCAGATCCTTCCGCCCATCAAGTTCACCAGTTTGGTAGAGATCGCCAGTCCGAGACCCGTGCCGCCGTACTTCCGCGTAGTCGATGCATCGGCCTGTTCGAACGCCTCGAAAACTGCCTTCTGCTTGTCCAATGGGACGCCGATCCCCGTGTCGGCCACACGGAGGTGCAGCATCACATCTCCCGTAGTGCCGGGTTGCAGCGTGACCTCGACCTCTACTTCGCCGCGCTCCGTGAACTTGATGGCGTTGCCCGTCAGGTTGATCAAGACCTGGCGCAGCCTGCCCGGATCGCCCACCAACTCGTCGGGCACTTCCGGCGCCACCCGGCACCGCAGGGCCAGTCCCTTGGCGTCTGCCCGCGCCGCCAGCGTGTGCAGCGAGTCGGCGACGCAATCGCGTAGCAGGAAATCCCTCGGTGAGATGTCCAGCTTCCCGGCTTCGATCTTGGAGAAGTCCAGAATATCGTTCAGCAGTATGAGCAGTTGATCCGCCGAGGTCTTGGCCGTGATTAGGTAGTCCTGCTGTTCCGCCGTCAATTCCGTCCCCAGCGCCAGGTCCGTCATGCCCATGATGCCGTTCATCGGCGTGCGGATTTCATGGCTCATGTTCGCCAGGAACGCGCTCTTGCTCAGGCTGGCCTCTTCGGCCGCGGTCTTCGCCATCCGCAACTGCCGGTAGTGCGATACCAACAGCCACAGCAGTCCCACGATGATCACAGTGCTGCAACCCAGAATGGACAGAAACCCGCCTTCTCTATACCAAAGTAGTGGCACGGACAGCTCGAACACCGGCGGGTTGGGATCCACGTTTCCGTTGCGGTCCATAGCGCGGACCTGGAACTTGTGAGTCCCCGCGTGCAAGGCTCGAAAATTGGCCCAGTTTTCCTCCGAGAACGGGCTCCAGCCGCCGCCGTCCATCCGGTAGGAGTACAGCAACCGGCTCAGCGGAGTTTGCTTCCAGCGGTCCATGCCGGAGAACACCAGACGGATGTTGCCATCGGGCGACGTCTGGCGCAAGTTGTCCTTTTCCGAGAACAGCGTGTGCGGCGGGTCGATGTCCGCCTCCGGGTGGTACACCGAGAAGCCGCTGCCGGTAGCTGCCCATATTTTTCCCTCGTGGTCTTCGCAAATGGAATTCACCACCGGGGATGCCAGGCCTTCCTCCACACCTTGGTGAATGGCAACACCGTTGCTCATCCGGAAGACGCCCCCCGCGGAAGCCACCCAGACGCTACCGTCGCGGCTGTGTAGGATCGTGCCTACGCGATCCATTTTGTCTATTACCACCTTCCAGGTCTGGCCGTCGAACTCCAGCAGTCTATCCTTTCCGCCCGCCATCAGCCTGCCGTCCGGCAACTCGCGGAAGGCGTACCCTCCCGCGGCGGTGTATCCTTCCTTCGCGCCCACTACGCTCAACAACCCGTTCTCGTAGTGGCCCAACCCGCCCGGACCGCCAAACCACACCCTTCCCGCACGGTCTTCGTAGAGGAACTTCAGGTACTCAATGTGGAACTTGGGCTGCGTATCGACCACGGGCCGAAAACGGTGGCCATCGAAAACCTCCAGCCGGAGACGCTCCGCCCTCGAACCTGCCACCTGCACCCAGGCCGTTCCGTCCGGACTTGGTCCAATGGCCCCGATTGCGTCCCCGCTGGGATGCGGGACCTGGCGAAACGTGCCGTCCTCCGGGCCGAACAACAATAGGCGCCGCCGGTCGGCGGGAAGGAACGCCAGGCTCCCGTCGCCAAGCAGAACCGGGCGGCGCGTGTCGCTAAGTGTAGCTTCTTTGGGGATCGTATATTGGCGTATCTTCCCGCTCTCGACGCTCACCAACCGGTCCGTGTAACACAGCCAAAGCCGCCCCTTGTGGTCCTCAATGGC
>JANYJN010000690.1 GCA_025358475.1 Candidatus Solibacter sp. | reverse complement strand
AGCGTGATTTGCCTTCCGGGGAGCGGGGCCCGGTGGATTGGGCGGCGTTGGCGCGGTTGGCGGCGAGTTGTTTATCGGAGATCGGTTTTGGGGTACGTGACATGGGGTCCTTCCGATTTGAGCTATAGCATCAGGAGGGGGTGGGGTCTGAAATAGGAACGGGGTAAGTCATGGGAGTGGATGGGATTAGAGATTTGGAGTTGGGGAAATGAGATTCAACGCAGAGAACGCATTGGAAAGCAAGGAGAAGAGTCCGGGCCGCGCTCAGATGGACAAGGCGGAGCCTGATCCCAGTGGCAGCACGAGGACTGCGCGGAGGGAGCGCGATTGGTGCGCCCATCGGCGGCGAGGAGGGTGTAAAACAGATTGTGTAATCGCCGGATCGACTGGCGGCAAACTACGAGAAGCCGGAGGATTTGACCGGGAAGCCTTGCAACCCGCAAGCAGCGAAGAACACGCGGTAAACCGTCTGATAAACTAGGGGGTTGAGCCACGCTATCTCGCATCGGCCGCGCGTATCGGCGGTGAGTTATCTGAACACCTCTCCCTTGGTCTGGGGCATGCTGTATGGGCCCCAGCGTGGGCGGTTCGAGCTGGAATTCCGCCTTCCCGCGGAGTGTGCCGACCAGTTGGCCTCGGGCGCCGCCGATATCGGCATCGTTCCCTCTTTCGAGTTGATCCGGCAGGACCTGGAGATCGTCCCCGGCGCAGGCATTGCCTGTCACGGCGCGGTGCGCAGCATCCTGCTGGTTTCCTCGCGCCCGGCGGCCGGGATTCGCACTCTGGCGCTGGACTCCAGTTCGCGCACCAGCGTGGAACTGGTGCGCGTCCTACTCAAGCGCCGGTACGGCGTTGCGCCGCAATGCGTCTCCCACGCGCCGGACCTGGACGCCATGATGCGCATCGCCGACGCGGCGCTGATTATCGGTGATCCGGCTCTGCGGATCGATCCGGCTTCCCTGCCGTGGCATGTCTACGATCTTGGGGCCGAATGGGTGGCGATGACGGGACTGCCCATGGTTTTCGCCGTCTGGGCCGGGCGCAAGGGCGCGGTAACCCCGGAGTTGGTCGCGGCGTTCCAGGAAAGCTGCCGTTACGGTTTAGACCGAATGGAGGAAATCGTGGCCAAGGAATCGGCGGCGCGCGGCTTTGCGCCCGAGGTGGTACGCCAGTATTTGACCCGCCATATCGTCCATGAATTGGGCGAGCGAGACTACCAGGGGATGGAATTATTCCTGGAGTACGCGTCTGGGGGGAGGGTAGCGGGAATGAAATTCGTCACGCCAGTTTGACCGGAGTCCGGCATTTCCCTATACTAGAGGAAAGACGATGTATATACTGTTGTTGATTGTTCATGTAATTGTGTGCCTGTTTCTGATCATCGTAGTTTTGCTGCAAAGCGGCAAAGCGGCGGATCTGGCGGGCGCATTCGGCGGAATGGGCTCGCAGACGGCCTTCGGACCGCGCGGGTCGGCAACCTTGCTTTCCAAGGCGACCACGATATCGGCGGTGATCTTTATGCTCACCTCGCTATCGCTTTCCATTCTGGCCACCAGAGGCGCGGGCTTGGGTACCTCCGTGCTTGAGACGTCACCCAAGACGAGCTTGCCGAAAACGGCCCCGGTTCCGGTCACTATCCCTGGCCAACAGGCACCCGGGGCGACGACGGTGCCGCTGCCGATGCCGAGTGGCGCTCAACAGACAACACCCATTCCGGCGCCGCCTAAGCCGGAGAAGAAGTAGCACCCTGAACGCGGAGGTGGCGGAATTGGCAGACGCACTAGCTTGAGGTGCTAGCGGGAGAAATCCCGTAGGGGTTCAAGTCCCCTCCCCCGCACCATAGAATAAGAAGGTCTTAAGGGCTCTGGAGCGATCCGGGGCCCTTCTTCTTTTTAGGCACTGCTCTGCCTGACCGACACCGTGTTCACCCCTGCACCGGGGTGCTTAGCGAAGGAGGAAATGACAGAACGAGACAACGGCATGCGGCCCCGTGAAGTCTTTTGGAGAACCCCCTATGCATTTGCATTCAGTGCCGACTACGGGGCCGCTTTCACAGTATATCTTACCGTCAGCGCGCACTAGGCCGATCTCGCGGCGGATACGAGCGTGCCACCTTCATTTCGGAATTCCAGAATCTCGCTGGGCTCTTCGCCTCCCGTTATGAAGGCACTGATTGGCCCGAAGAACGTATCGAGTTCGGCGGGCCAACAGGTCGGGAGGTAGACCCGGAGGACGCGGGGGTCATAGTAGCGGAAGATCAAGCGCTTTCCGGATTCGTCGCGCACGCGGAGAAACTCGCGCAAGTGCCGCCGCAATCGTTTGATGCCGGTTTCGGTGCGCAGGAAAGTGGCCCAGTGGCTGCCCCATCCCGTATCGATGAGATACCGTGTGAAGCGATCCTCACGCTCCAGTTGTACCAGGTAGGGGGCGGTCATCTGGAGTTGCCACGGAAGGTCGCCGGAGTAGAGGCAGTCCTTGGGCAGGAAGGTACCCTTGACGGCCGCATAGATACGTTCATCTCGTGCGCCATCGACAATCGCGAAGACTGCCATGTGCGCCGGCAAGCCGGGAGGCCAAAGGGCTTCGAGGACTCGAACGAGAGTAGAGTCCGGCATGATTTACCTGTTTGCCATCTGGGCCTTGAGGCATTCTTCGCAAAACGGTACACCCGAAGCGGCCGCCTGCTTTTGCACTTCCGCGATTGCCACGGGGTCGATATCGGCGGGAAACAACGGCGCATCCGGAACCGGACCGGGCGTTGGTGGCGGTGGTGTCGCCAAGCGCCGGTCTTGCTTCCGAAACGCCGCTATTTCTTCGGGGCGCTCTGCGCTGCCACCGGCCAGCCACTGGACCACGGGCCGCCGCGCCAACCATACACCGCTGGTCAATCGCCAAGCCACTTCCCGGGAGATTTGTTCGTCGCTCAGCAGAGGAACCGCACCACCGAGCAGACGGCGCAGGGCGTGTAAGGCAAAGGTATCGCCACGAAACTGGTTCGCCCATTGCAAAGCGAGGGATCCACTCCCCCGGAACTCAGTGTATTCGTGATCCGGCTGATCGC
>JANYJN010000666.1 GCA_025358475.1 Candidatus Solibacter sp. | reverse complement strand
CCAACGCTCCGAACCAGCATGGTTGAGAGCGCACCCCGGTTTGCACTACTTCGATCCGGAGAAGCCACGCCGCACGCAAATACCACGGAATGTTTGGGATACGAGGACGGCGAGAACGGCGGGCGGCGTCAACTACAACAGCGAGAGAAACTTAGCAAAACAGGACGTTGGCTCCCCGGCGAGGATTCGAACCTCAATTCACGGCTCCAAAGGCCGCTGTCCTACCATTAGACGACCGGGGAATGGCTAATCGAAGGGACTACCCTTCTAGTGTACCCGCCCGCTCCCCTTTGCCGCAACGTCCCCGTCCCTTGCGGCTACAATGGAAAGCGGAAGGCAATCTGGACTGGTGTCCGGGACGGTCTTCAAAACCGTTCGGCGGCTGTTAAAGTCGCTGGTGTGTTCGATTCGCACTGTCTTCCGCCACCCCCTCAAGCCCGCACGTTCATCCCCCTTTAACTTAGGAAAACAATCCGCTACTGTCTAAATTCAAGACAATAACCCGCCGCTGCTTCGGCTAACGTCATTGTTGAATCTACCGAATTCGTGAGGCAGCTATATGAAGTGGTCCCGGCTCATTTGTCTGGCGGCAGCTCTGGCCAGCCAGTTAGCGGCGAGTGGGGCGGCAGCCGATCGCGTAGCGGCCAATCCGGATGGCAACAGCGACGCGCTCAAAGTGCCCGCCGTCCTGCGCCGGTCCGAACCGCGCGATAGCTGGCAAGTCACCCTACCCGGCCCCCCTTCCGTCACGCCCGCCCTCCGGAAGGTCGCCCTCCCCGGCCTCCCTCCCCTCACGCCCGCCGTGAAACTCGCTCCGTCGCCTGCGAAACCGGCCGCGGATGCCACCCTCCGCCGGCCCCTTCCCCTGCCGGTCGTCCCCACCGCACCGGTTATGCCGTCTCCTCCCCTGCAAATTGGGCGCGAGGTCGCCTCCTACTGCCAAAAACAGATCGGACACTGGAAGCAAAGCGACGCCCGCAAACTGCTCGGTGAACCCAAGCGTCAGCGCCCGGCCTATGACGAGGAGAAGTCAGTTAACGGAACGATCTACGCCTATACCGACCCCACCAATAAATACAAGGAATTGGAACTCGATTTCGCCCTCCAAACCGGCTCCCTCCGTACCGTCTTCGTCTATCCGCCGCGCCTCACCTGGCAGCAATGCCGACGTCTTTGGAACGGCCCCGTAGCCTCCGCCGATGCCGCCCGCGGCCGTAAGTTCTATTCCTACACCAACCGCCGTCTCGACGTCCTGGTCGACCCCACGGGCAACGTCATTAGCCTTGGCTGGTACTGACCTAAGAAACCGAAACCTCTCCGGCCACTCGCGCGTACCATAAGGTAGGCTAGTGAACCGCCCTTTTTTGGGCGTATAGTGTAGTTATCAGGAGTTTTCGGATTATGAAACTTCGCTTCAGAGTTCCAGTGGCAGTTTTGGCCGCATTCAGCCTGCTGCCGATGGGTGCTTTCGCCGGGGATGGGGACAAGAAGGGGGACAAAAAGAAAGACCCCGAAGAAATTGGCAATCGCGACGTCGGCAAGGGTGTGAATTTCTATTCCCTGGAGAAGGAAATCGCCCTCGGTAAGCAGTTGGCGCAGGAAGTGGAGCGCCAAGCCAAGATCATCGACGACCCCATCATCGCCGAATACGTGAACCGCGTCGGACAAAATCTAGTCCGTAATTCCGATGCCAAGGTGCCCTTCACCATCAAAGTGCTGGATTCCGAGGAAGTTAACGCCTTCGCCCTTCCCGGCGGATTCTTCTTCGTCAACTCCGGCCTCGTCCTCAAAGCCGAATCGGAATCCGAACTCGCGGGCGTCATGGCCCACGAAATCGCTCACGTCGCCGCCCGGCACGGCACCAAGCAGCAGACCAAGGGTCAAATCCTTAACTATGCCACCATCCCCCTTATCTTCATGGGCGGATGGGCCGGTTACGCCATCCGTCAGGGCGCCAGCATCGCCATCCCGCTTGGCTTCCTCCACTTCTCCCAAAGCATGGAATCCGAAGCCGATTACCTGGGCCTACAGTATCTCTACAAGTCCGGCTACGACCCCACTTCCTTCATCGACTTCTTCGAAAAAATCCAGTCGCTCGAAAAAAAGAAGCCCGGTACCCTGGCCAAAATCTTCTCCAGCCACCCGCCCACCGACGCTCGCATCAAGAGTGCCCAGCTTGAGATCCAGAAGATCCTCGTGGCGAAGCCGGAATACGTGGTCAATACCAGCGAATTCAACGACGTGAAGGGTCGCCTCGCGATGCTTCACAATCGCCGCAAGATCGATACCACCACGGATCCCAGCCGGCCCCGTCTGCGGCGCGCTCCGGGCAGCACCACCGGTCCCGTGGATGAGAACGAAGACGGCACCAAGCCGAAGCCCGATTCCGACGAACGCCCCACCCTCAAGCGCCGCGACGGCTAATCGTCATCCCACTCGCGAATCCAAGCGCTGCCACCTGGCAGCGCCCTTTTTGATCTCCCGCTCAAGCACCGATTAAGCATCGGTACGCCCGCCGCGCCACGATCAATTCCTCGTTGGTGCCAAGCGCCAGCACCGTCACTTGCCCTGCCTCCGCCGACACCACCCGATCCCCGCTCCCAGCGTTCCTCTCCGCATCCAGTTCGATCCCCAGAAACTCCAGCCCCGCGCAGCATCTCTCCCGCAGTCGCGCCGAATTCTCCCCGATCCCGCCCGTGAACGCCACCGCCTCCACGCCGCCCATGGCCGCCGCGTACGCCCCAATCGTCTTCTTCACCTGATAGACGAACACCTCCAGCGCCAGCAACGCCCGCTCGGTTCCCGCCGCTTCCAGGTCCCGCACGTCGCCGCCTTCCACCCCAGAAAGCCCCGCTAACCCTCCCCCATTGGCTAATTGCCGCCGCACGTCTTCCGCGCTCCACCCGTGACGATCCATCATGTACAGCACGGCGAACACGTCCAGATCGCCGTGCCGGGTGGCGTTCTCCAGCCCCGATTGCGGCGAGAACCCCATCGTTGTGTCCACACTCCGCCCGCCCGCGATCGCGCACATCGACGAACTCCCGCCCAGATGGCAGCTCACCAACTTCACGTGCCGCCCCAGCATCGCCGCCACGCGCTCCCCGATGTATTGATGCGATGCGCCGTGGAAACCGTACTTCTCCACCCCATCCTCCCACCACGCGCCCGGTACCCCGTAGCGCCGCGCATACTCCGGCATCGTCGCGTGGAACTCCGGCTCGAACGCCGCCACAATGGGCACTCCCGGCATCGCCTCCTGCAACGCCTCGATCGCCGTCAGGTAGATCGCGTTGTGCGCCGGCGCCGCCGGCAGGAACTGACGCAGCGCCGCCTTCACGTCATCGTCCACCACATAAGTGCCGCGATATTTTGGACCCCCATGCACCGTCTTCAGCGCCACCCCGTCGATCACGGTAGCGCCCGCCGTGCCGCCTGTCGATATTTGCGCCATCGCCTCCCGGTAATTTGTCACGCGCTCCACGCGCCCTTTCGCCAGTACCGTCTCCGACGGCATTTCCAGGATCTGATACTTCAGCGAAGTCGATCCCAGGTTCGGTATAAGTAGGTTCACTTCCATTCCAGTGTATTGTGCTTTCACCGGCGCCGGATTGCCCGCCCCGCTGCGCAATCGCAGTCAGGAGGGTTGGCGGGACGTCAGTCGTCCGATTGTGCAATGAAGAAGAGTCGTGTGATCGATGACCGACCCGAGCGCGTTCATCCTGGCGCAGTATATTCTAACGTCTGCGCTCCCGATGAGGGCCGATGGCCAGGCGACTGGCGGGCCTGACACCGCAACAGTAAACGGGCCGGTCACCCTGCACGCGCTGCTGGGGCGCCTCCAGGGCCGCGGAGTTTGAAGGGCGCCGGCTGTTTGGAGTATGCGGCATTATCCTCTGGGTCAAGCGCTATGCCGCCCTCGCCGCCGTTATTCTTCGATGGCGAGTTCCGCCCACCCGGGCAGCGTGGCCGGCCGGTTGTTCAGGAACACGATGCGGCGCGTCTTGGGGAATGGCAGATTGGTGGAGAGCGCGCGGTTGTAGATCGCGAACTGCTGCAGGATCTGGCGATAGTCCGTGTTGCTGGTGTCTAGCCAGGCGCTCTTGGCGAGCAACCCGCCGCCCCATCCCATGGAAATCAGACAGGTGCCGTTCTCGCGAGCGGCGGCCAGCCGCTGCTCCAGTTCATCCAGGCTGCGGTCCAGCAGTCCCATGCCGGCCTGCGAGGCGTACTGACGCTGCAAGGCGAGCACGCCGGCGGCATAGATGTTGACCGCTTCGAAGATCTTGGCGCGGCCGAAGGAGTCGGGCCAGCGCATGCTCTTGCGCACTTCAGGTTGCAGGAAGAACGTTTTCTCGTTCCAATCGCCAGAGAAGACGGTGCCGGGCGAGGCCATTTCGGCAAAGGTGGGCGTGCTTTCGTCGGGACGCGCGCCATCCACGGCGCCACGCGGGCTCTGCTTCCAACCGAGCGTGAAATTCGCTCCGCGGGGCTGTAGCGTGGAGGTGCGCAGCAGGTAGATTTTGAAATCGCCGGTGGCCACTGTGGCGGAGTCGCCGGCGCTGACGAAGCGCATTTTGTTGGTGCCCCCGGCGCCCAGCGCCTGCTCTTCGACGCTCTCCGCCGGACGGTGCGGCATACGCTCGGTCTTGACGCGCGCCAGAACGTCCTGGAGCATGCCGTCGCGCCATTGCGAGAACACCATGCCGGTGCGTAGCGCGCCCTTGATCGCGGAGCCCGGCAGATAGGGTCCGCTCGCGCCGCTGGCAAACGTCGGAATGTGCAGGCTATCGCCCGCCGCGCGATTCCAATAGGCGGAGGATGCCGCGTTTTCGAAGGGGATCCGCCGGCCAGCGAAATTCTGAGCGAAGCCTCCCCAGGTGGCGAAATCCAGCTTCTCGGCGTTCTTGAGTTGGGTCAGGTAACTGTCCAGCCGCGGACCTTTGGCCAGCAAGCGGAAGATCCGCCATTGATCGAGCACGTTGACCTGGTCTTTCCAGACCATATAGTCGATAGGGGCCAGCTTGCGGCCGTCACCGACCAACAGCGGGGTAAGGCATGTGAGGCGGTAGCGCATCAATGCACCTCGGGCAGCGCGATGGCGAGCGCGAACCCGGCGCGGAACACCGGGTGGGCGAACCCGTCCGGCGCAACGTCGGGGGCGGCGCCCAGCGGCACTCCGTCCGCGTACAGGACCGAGCCTTCGGCCACCATCTGAATCTGTTTCTTGAGTTCGCCGCTTCCCGACGGGCTGTCGATGCGGCCGCCGCGGGC
>JANYJN010000607.1 GCA_025358475.1 Candidatus Solibacter sp. | reverse complement strand
GCAATCGGGTCCGATGATGATCCTGGCGGCCGCGTAGTATCCTTCACGCTAAGCTTTGTTCTAGGATGGCTGCCTGGGGCGGTGCTGGTCTGGAAAGGCCGCGGGCTCCGAGCGCAGGGGCTGGAAATTCAAAAGTTTCTGGGCATCGTAACGAAGCAAGAGCTCACGTCGATTTCAGCGATTGCCGCGGCGGTGAATTCATCTACCGACGTGGTGATCGAGACCCTTTCGAGACTGATTGAGGCTGGATACTTGGCTGATTACCGGCTCAATCTTGACTTGAATCGCATCGACCGTGTTGGTACTACGGACAGCAGTGACGACAACATGTCCCGGGAGTTGCGCGTATGGAACTGTGGGGCCTGTGGCGGCAGCAATAAACGTCATGTAAGGATGGCTGAGCCCGCAACTTGCGAATATTGTGGGGTTTCGCAATCTGGCTGAACGGGAGTTTGAATGGGGCTCGGATCGGCGGACGTATCGCAGTGCCCCAGTCGCGTTGCGGACTGTTATTCTTGTGAAGTCGCCCAGTCATCTGGCGTTAGGGCGGGCCAGCGGCCGCCGAGTCCATGAGGCAACCTGAGGAATAGCGCACTACGATTCCAGTCGGATCAGTTTGCTGCCTCAGCCCGTGGCGATTACTGAACCACCCTCGATTCGGACACCACCCAACCTGCTCCCGCCGCTCTGATTCCATTTTCCGCTTCTCGTCCGCAGCCCGCTAACGCCCGGCGATCTCGTCCAGCGCCCGGCGCTTCGCTTCCATCCGAACGTGGGAGTATCGCGAAAGCAGGGCGCGCGAGACGTTCCCAACGATGCTCATTATCACCTCGTCCCCCGCGCCCGAGTCAGATAGCTCCGTCACTATCGTGTGGCGGTTGTCGTGTCACCGTCCGACAACCTTCGCCTTGTAGCGCACCTTCGTCCATGCCGTCTTCAACGTCGTGACCGGCTGGGTGGGATCGTTCGGCTGGCCCTTCCCGAATGGGAAACGTACGGTTTCGATCTGCAGGGCGTGTTTGCTTGTGCCCTCCGAGATATTGATCTCAGTCGATCTATAGGCCATCCTGCGGGGCCTGGTGCCCCACTAGCCGTCCCGCTTGTTGTTCGTGGAGCACATTGTCAGCCTCGGATGCGGATTATTCCGTGTGGTGTTCGCAGGACCCGGAGGGGATCGTGGCAAAACGGCGGCACGGCCCGTACGATCCGGACGCGCCCACGTGGGTGAAGATCAAGAACCGCCAGTACTCGCAGGCGATCGAGCGGCACGAGCGTTTCGAGAGAAAGTTTACGCCAAGTCAGCGGGTCGCCATTGCGGACACCATCCGAAAAACAATGCCTGAAAGGCGCGGGGACTCAAACCAGGAGAATTCTCCTGATTTGAGAGGTTCGCCAGACTCGCGTCGTTGGCTGCGCTCCGAACGTCGCGGAAAACTTAGTCAATCGCCCGGTTTAACGCGCATCCACCAGCACGCCGTCGAGGTACAACTCGTCCAGGCGCGACGATCATCCGTTGGTCCGCTCTGATCGGACCTATGGTCCCGTGTCGTGCGGGGAAAAACGGCGTCACACCCTCCTGGCCACGTGCTACCAGGCGGGGGCGCAAACGGCGGCGCGGTGTGGGGCTACCGTATCACCAACTCCGGTACGGCCAGAAGTGGGTCGGGGACGAAAGTTCGAATTGCGTCCACGATGGGGAGCCAAACGTTTTGGCCATAAACTTGCCCTCCCGTCCTGCTGGACAGCAGCCTTCGCCGCACGGCGGATATCCCCAACATTTCAAAGGTATTTGCGGGAGCCAACCTCTCCGGTTGGAGACGCGGATTCGTGGGGGTGCGCGCTCAACCCCCAGGGTTCAAGCCGGACCCCAAGTTTTCGATTGCGAACTCTCTGGTTTCTCCGGTTGACAGGTTGCGTTTGTTGACGGCCCCGTCCAACGTGGGGGGCCACGTTAGATTTGAGAACGGGATCATGGCATTTCTCCTTCACAACTCAGCCCCTGAGAACAATCCTGATCGCCGCATCGATCTCGGTGAAGGTTAGCTTCCGGAACTTGGCCTTGTCTCGTAGCTCCTTAGCAGCCTGTTGGACCGCCGCCTTCGACCCACCGCCTGGGACCCTGCCTCGCAATTCCGCGACGAATTCCTCTGAACTCGTAGGCTGCGCGGCCTTCGGCTTTGCCTGGCTGCGTTCGCCCATTTGAGCGCCCGCCGGCCTGCTTGGAGGAGGGGAAGGGAGCTTCGTCAGAAGAAGCTGAGCGACTCTGTCCGGGTTGAGGACGATAGGACGATGGTGCTTTGCCAAGAACCGCAGCGCTGGATGATCCTCCCATCCGCGCTGCAGCATCACGATCAGTCGGCACTGCGCGCGGCTGAATGCCACGTTGACCAGTCGCATACCCTCCTCGCCGGCGACGAAATCCGCCGTCGGACAAACCGGATCGAAAATGACGACTCGCTTTTCCGACCCCTGCGCGCGGTGAACGGTGGACACCGTAGCGGCCGATACGTTGATTGAGGTCAACTCGGTTTCGATCCTCCTGCGCTGTGCACGATACGGAGTGAGCACAATTAGTTCATCCCTGACATTTGCGATCGACCAACTCAGAACGTGGTCAACGACCAACGCGGCTATGAGAATGGCGGACTCCTCGCATTCGTACCCGCAGAATCGGTGCGCCGCTTTCGCCGCTGCACCTGTGTCAACGAGGACGACGTTGTCATTGCCCAAGAGCTTGGTCGGCGCTGGCTGCCGGGCCCGTAGCCACTCTCCATCCTGGCAAAGAGGATTAGCCACTCTAAGTTTGGAATCATAGAACAGATCGCTGACCGCCCTGGAGATCGGACTGGCCATGCGCCATTGTTCGTCAAGCATGCAGGTGGCCTCCTGCAGGGAGGAGCGCGACGTCCAGTGAAACGCCGACTGGCCGAGCCAGGTGTTCACGTCGGGGCTCGCCCCCTGTGCGATGGGCGCGAGTTGCTGGGGATCGCCGGCAAACAGAGCTCGCGCGCCCAGTCGAGAGAATGTTGCAGCTTGGGCCTTTCCCACTTGGCTGGCCTCGTCGAAAACGACCAGATCGAACTTCCCAAGGTTCACGAAATCGTGAGCGGTAAGCGTGGTTGGCTTTCAGCACCTCTGCCTTTTGCTTATACGTTTCGCCCGCCAAGGCGAGATCCACTTCAAACCGGCTCGAGGCGTCCGCGTCAACGGCCCGCAGGCGTTTAATGATACGTTTCTGCCCGGCAGCGACCTTTTCAGCCTCGTCTTTGATGTCACGGAGAAACTGAGCCTCCAATTCAATCTCCACAGCTTCAGGCCAATACAGCTCAACTGAGAGCCATCGCGCGAGGATGATCACCCAATGGAAGTCCTTCGAAACTGCGGGCCAACCGAATGCACAATTACTGTCAAAGTAGATCCGGGAAATAGGATTTCCTGTCATGATCAACTTGCCGACCTCTTCGACAGCAACGGCGTCATTTGGCCATAGCCGGTGATGGTTGCGGAGCGCCGGGCGCGCGTCAGCGCCACGTAGAGCAGGGATCTCTCGCCGGTTTCAGCGTCGCGCCGCGCCACCGCGTCTTCCGCGTCTACGACTGCGGCCTTCAGGGGGAG
>JANYJN010000604.1 GCA_025358475.1 Candidatus Solibacter sp. | reverse complement strand
GGAAACCGCCACAGCCACCTGCGCTGCCCACGGCGGTCTGGATCAACCCGCCACACAAGCCTGAATCCGTCCTCTCAGATTCAGAAAGAATTACTCAATAAACTATGCCGGCTGGCGTCTCAAAACTCTTGACAAGTTCCGTTCCGTTGGATTCCTTCGGTAGGCGGAGCCGGGCCAGCTCAGGCGGCCATGCGGCGAGTTTCTGAGGGATTCCGTTCAAAGGAGTAACTTCTCCGCCGGTGATCACAGCGACGTTCCGTCCGCCGATGGCGGCTAACTCGAAGGCGAGGCGAATCCGGTCGTCAACGAGGGTCCTGCCGCTCGCTTGAGATCTTCTAGTGTTTCTTTCGAAGTACACCCCACCAACGCGCCCGCCGGTCTCCCAAAGTCGGAGTACTGATTTCGTGGTGAAGTCTACCAAGTCGAATTTTCTTCCGGTTGCATCATCGACACTGTAGCTTTGACCTTGATTGGTTCAGATTTCGGTGATTCCCCTGTGCCTATGGACGTGGCGGGCTGTGCCGAGGCACGGCATCGAAGCAGTTCGAGATGGGCTTCACGGTGAGCAGCGAACCACCTGTCCTCCGTCGCATCCTTTCCCTGACCCTCCAGGACGGAAATTTTGTCCTGAATACCTACAAGCCTCTTCTCGAACGCCGTCAGAACTTTTTGCACACCGCCGAGCGATTGGACCCAGCTATCGTACCCGCCCCGCAAGATTTCCGCCTTCTGGTTGGAATAAGCCTCCGTCATATCCGGGGCTATCTGCGTCGGAATGTGACCGAAAACGTCTTCCAAGCGAGGTGACCAACCTGGACAAGCGGTCGACTGCGCACGAGCCGATGAGCTGACCAAGTACAACATCGTCATACTCGTTGCTGCGAAACAGCAAATGGCGGAAAGAGACCTCCTCAACGAAGTCATGATTCTTGCTTCCCCTCTCTCGCTTTATCTAGGATGGCTAAAACCATGTAAGATGAGAAAGCTTCCTGATCATCTCTGCATGCCCTCCTCGACAGGGATCTTTCATTATCGCCGAGCGCGCCAAACGGCAGGATTCGTGCCGTCCGAAATGGTCGCTGAAACCAAGATAGTCTCTTATCCTACGCGGTTGCGGTACCGAAGTCAAAGGGCGCGAATACGAAGTTTTGTTCGTGGTCTTTTTGCTCGTCCGAGGCCAGCCTTGGAGAAGTGGGTGCCAGCAGAGAGCTTCCGGCCCAATATGCACGGTTCTTCCGTGCCTTGGGCCATCGAATTCGGTCTTGCAGAACGGAGCGCAAGCTGACCCAGGAAGATATGATTTCCTACGGCTTCAGTGTGCGTCACTGGCAGATGATTGAAGCAGGCCGCCCGATGACGGTCTTCACGCTGCTTCGCGTCTGCGACGCGTTTGAGGTCCCGCTGGAGCGCCTCGTGGCTGGACTGGCATCACTTCGCAAGCGCAAGAAAGAGTAGCCGCATTAACAGATGCGACGTCCTCACAGGTACAGGGATGCGCTGAACGAATGAACCTTGCTGAGTACTGCGCCGGAGCACGAATCGCATTCCGGCACGATTTGCCGCCGTTCGGATCGGACATCGTCAACTGGACGGCCCGAACGTTGATCGGAGCGAAGCGCTGTGGTCGTAGTTCCTCAGTGTGGCGTTCGAGTCGTTCAGCCAGCAGGGGATTCGGGCAGACCCGCACCGACAAGAAATCTCCCAAAGGGAACGGCGGAAGCAATAGTCCGAAGCCAACCCGTTCTGTATAAAACGAAACCAGTTGCGGTTTGCGGCGATGCACAAGCCGACGAGTCCAGGTGGGCAAGACCTGGATTACGAGGCGGATTTGTGCACATGGATCATGCCAGCAATGACCCGGCGTTGCAAGGTTGCGTTAAGCCAGTTGCTGCGATGTGAGCCGCCCGCGCGTGACGAGCACCAGATTCCCTGCCCGTGCGGCCACAAAGCCCGCTACCGCGAAATGCGCTCACGCAATGCGTTGACCGTTCTGGGCCGAGCGGAGTTGCTGCGCGCCTAGTACTTATGTCCTTAATGCCATACGGGCCGGTTTCCGGCCGATGCCACTCTCGACATGGAAAGGACGGAACTGTCTCCCGGCGTGCGCCGCATGCTGGCGCTGGTTGGTTCTAAAGCGCCATTCGATCATGGACGTCAGCAGATGGCGTTACTTGCAGGCATTCACGATTACGACCGTTGGTGCTTTCGCTGATTCCGACGATTTACGTCGACAATAATGGCTCTGGGGTCCGTCCCACCCAGTTATAGGGGCAGGTTCCTGTCATGAGTTTCAGAGCATTAGCCGCCGTTCACACATTTCCGAGAAACTGGATCCCACTCCATAACGCGAGAACCGCTAGTAGCATTCTTATTGCAATCGATGCAGGGAGGAGAATATTTCTTACCCAAGAAGCCGCTGCACATTTCCGGTTCCATGGACTCCTGACGCTGCGCCTTGGTCTGCGCCTGCGCAGCCTGCTGACTCGTCGCGGCGCGCTGTGCTCGCCCCTGCGCTATCGTTCCTGCAATGTCGCCGAGGGCACCGGCAATCACCGCAGCCGTAGAGGGTATCGGCTCATTGTCGTCTTCGGCAACCGTCTCTGCAGCCCGAGTTTCTGTGGCTACCTGCACTCGTGCTTGCTCCGCAGCCTGGATTCGTA
>JANYJN010000601.1 GCA_025358475.1 Candidatus Solibacter sp. | reverse complement strand
TCACACATGGTCTGACCGATCCGAAAATGGTCTACACTCTCCGCTGGATGGCCACCAGACGCGAGCCCCACCTCCCCGAGTTCAATCCCCTCTACACCGTGGAGGCGACCGCGGCGTAAGTGTGCACCCCCGCCGCGCCGCGTTCTTCCAAACCTGAAACACGGCAGCGACGGGTATCAGCCTTGTGGGAGCTATGATGGGACCATGGAAACCTACACCACGCGTCTCGAAAAGTCCGGGCGGATCTTGGTTCCGGCGTCGGTTCGGCGGCGTCTGGGTCTTTCAGAGGGTTCGCAAGTAGTAGTAAAAGTGGAGCCATCCGGGGCACTCGAAATCACGTCCCGATCCCAAGCCCTGGCCAAGGTGCGTGAGGAAATCCGCAAATACATCCCGGCCGGCCGGGATCTGGCGGAGGAACTGATTCGGGACCGTCGGGCGGAGGCCGAACAGGAGGACCCGGAGGCGTCACGCTCGTGAAAGAGCGGTTTGTGCTCGATGCCTCCGCGCTACTCAGCATTCTGCTCGATGAGCCCGGCCAGAGCCGTGTAAATCAGATTCTCGACCGTTCGCAGATACACGCCGTGAACCTGGCGGAAGTGATTGGGCGACTGGTGCGCGCGGGCATGCCGCCAGAGAAGGCCGTGGCGGCACTGGGCAGGCTGTATCTGGAGGTGGAGGAAGAATTCGAGACCAAACAAGCTGAGTTTTGCGGCGCGCTGCTGGGAACGCGCCGCGATCTCGGGCTGTCCCTAGGCGACTGTGTATGTCTGACGATGGCGGCGTCTTTGAACGCCGTGGCCGTTACGGCGGACCGGCGCTGGAAGGAACTAGACGGCACGGCGTTTAACGATGCTACCATCCGCGTGGAACTCATCCGGTGAGGAACCACTGAGCGAGACGATCCCGCCTGAGAACACACGATGCCCGGTCTGCGGTGGCAGTGCAACCGTGCTGCCTAGCGGATTCAACAGCTTCTGCAAGTGCCCCACTTGCGGACACTTCCGTATCACTCCTACGACTAAAATCCCCACCGAAATCGCGCATGCGGTGTCGGCAGCAACGCGGGAGGCTCACGACCAAGGAAGGACACTGAATCTGGAACCTGCCAACATCACGGATCTCGCGGCGCCTCATTTGAGAACGACCGTCGCCGAGAAGCTAGACAAAGTGCTCGCTTACCTTGCGTCGAAAACGGTTTATCCAGGCTCCTACTACGTTGTTAAGGCTGGCAGAGACTACCCGGTCGCCGATGCGCATGACGCGGAAGAGTTCGGGGTCTACCTCGGTTATTTAGACGCCGAGAAATTGATCAGCGAGGCGCCCGCGATAGATGATGCCGGGCATACTCTAACCGTGCGGGGGTGGGAACGGATTCAGGCACAGCCGCGTCCTGGTGGTGAGCCAGGACGCTGTTTTGTAGCCTGCTGGCTCGCCGATGAGTTCTATCCCGAATTCCGAAACGCGGCGGACCAGGCAATCCGTGCATGCTCCTACCTGCCATTTTGGATCAATGAGACACGCACGAATGAGGGAATCTCCGACCGGGTGCTGGCCGAGATTCGACGCGCCGAGTTCGTCGTCGCTGATTTCACGGGCCAACGGCAGAGCGTCTACTTCGAAGCCGGCTTCGCGCGCGGGCTTGGCCGCCCGGTGATCTGGTGCTGCAGACAGGACGGGGTGCAGGGACTTCACTTCGACACGAGGCACTTGGGGCACGTTGCGTGGAAGGACGCGGTCGACCTTCGCGTCAAGCTCGAAGCCAGCATCCGAGCGAACATCATTACGAGAGCCTGAGCCCAAGTCGCGCGAGTCCAAACTCGACCACCTTGTCCGAGTCGGACAAATTTCAGGTGCGTGTTGTTTTAGAATCTGCTACTTACAGAGGCGATTTGTCCGACTCTGACAAATCCAGCCAAACGGCCAGCCGTCCGCGCCCTACTCCGCCAGCGCTTCCCGCGCCGCCGCGATGGTCTTCTCGATATCCTCGTCGGTGTGCGCCGCGCTCACAAATGCCGCCTCGAATTGTGAAGGCGCCAGATACACCCCGCGGTCCAGCATCCTGCGGAAGAACCGTCCGAAGCGCGCCGTATCGCACTTCTTGGCCGAATCCCAATCCGTCACTGGCCCGTCCGTGAAGAAGAACGTGAACATCGACCCCACGCGATTCACGGTGACCCCCGCGGGCGCCGCCGCCTCCAGTTTCGCCGCTTGCGCTTCCAGCCGGAGGTACACCTCGGGATGCGACTTCAAGTGCAGCAACATCGCCAGTCCCGCCGCCACTGCCAGCGGATTTCCCGACAGCGTCCCCGCCTGATAGACGGGTCCCGCCGGCGCCACCATGCTCATGATGTCCCGCCGCCCGCCGTAAGCCCCCACCGGCAGCCCGCCGCCTATCACCTTGCCCAGCGTCGTCAGATCCGGCCGTATGCCGCATCTGGCCTGCGCCCCGCCGAACGCCACACGGAACCCCGTCATCACTTCGTCGAAGATCAACAGCGCCCCGTACCGCGCGGTGATCTCGCGCATGCCTTCCAGGTAGCCGGGTAGGGGAGGCACGCAACCCATGTTGCCCGCCACCGGCTCCACAATCACCGCCGCGATCTGCTCCCCGTGCGCGCGGAACGCTTCTTCCAAAGCTTCCAGCGAATTGTAGGGCAGCGCAATCGTGGTATCGGCGAACGCCTTCGGCACTCCCCTCGTGTCCGCGATACCGAGCGTCGCCACCCCCGACCCGGCCTTCACCAGCAGCGAATCCACGTGTCCGTGATAGCCGCCCTCGAACTTGACCGTCAGGTCGCGGCCCGTGAACCCGCGCGCCAACCGGATCGCCGACATGGTCGCTTCCGTGCCGGAACTCACCAGCCGCACCATCTCAATGGAGGGCACGGCCTCCGTGATGGCCTCCGCCAGGAGGATCTCCTGCTCCGTCGGCGCGCCGAAACTCGTGCCGATGGCGAGCGCCTTTTCGAGCGCCGCCAGGATCTCGGGATGCCGGTGCCCCAACAATAGCGGCCCCCACGATCCCACGTAGTCGATGTACTCATTCCCGTCCACGTCGAACAGGTGCGAGCCCTCGCCGCGCGCGATGAAGACAGGCTGTCCGCCCACGGCGCGGAATGCCCGCACCGGCGAGTTCACGCCACCGGGGATCTTCTCCACCGCGCGGCGAAACAGTTCTTCGGACTTTGTGTGTGTCATGAAAAACTTACCCCAAGAAATACTGGCCACGGATGAACACAGACAAACACGGATAGCACAAAATTGTTTTATCTGTGTTCATCCGTGTTCATCTGTGGCCCATGTTTTTCTTGTTAACCCGCCTTGGGTACGATGCGGCTGAAGCCGAGGCTCATGGCGATCTCGTAGAGGCTGCCGTGCAAATTGCGCATCAGGCGGCGCTTGAGCCCCAGGTAGGGCTGCTTGCCGGCGAACAGATCCTGCATCACGCTGGCAAATCGCGGCGACCGCCGGGTGAACTCCACCATGCGCTGCGGCACCGAACCGCACAGAAAACGCCCCAGAAAGACGCGTTTTGCCAGCCGCGACCCGAACTCCAGGTCGGCCGCAAAATCGCGCCGCAGCGATTCCCGATAGCGATTCAGGCTCTCCGCCGCTCCGCCCGCGTCGGCCAGCAGGCTCTGTGCCGCCAGGTCGCCCGATCGAATCGCGTAGTACAGGCCTTCCCCCGTGATCGGGTCCACTAGCCCCGCCGCGTCGCCCACCGCCATCCAGCCATCGCCCGCCACCCGGTTCCGCTCCCACGATGTGGCGTCCAGTGAGGGCAGCAGGTGGCTGTAGAACGACGCGCCCTTCCAACTGATGCCGCGGCCGGCCATGTACGCCTCCAGCCGCTTGCGCAGCGAACTCGCCGCCTCGCCCTTGCCGCAGATTCCCACCGAGAGATGGCCGCACCGCGGGAAGATCCAGATGTATCCTTCCAGGTCGGGCAGAAACTGGATGTCGATCCGCTCCTGGTTGCCCTGTACGTAATACCCCAGGGCCGACATGGTGTCGGGCGGCGTCAACAGCGTCCCCACCTCGCGCAGCGGATTGCGCGCGCCGGTAGCCACGATGCAGAAATCCGCGTCCAGTTTGCCACCCGCCGTCTCCAGACGCCACTGGGCGCCCCGCCGCTCCATGCGCGTCACGCGCGTTTTCTCGATCTGCGCCCCGGCGCGCTCCGCCCGCTCCAGCAGCATGCGGTTGAGGTCGAAGCGCGAATAGATCACCATCGGGTGGCCCAGCTTCAGCGTCACCTCGCCCGCCTTCGGCGCCGCCAGCACGCTCTCCGTCACCATCCGCTTCGGTGTGGAGTTCTCGATTAGGAACGGGTATTGGCTATAAGCTTTATGCGTCAGAGCCCCGCCGCAAGGCTTTTCCCAGGCGAGCTTCTCGTCCATCAGCACCACGGCCAGCCCGGCCGATGCCAGCTTCTCCGCGGCAAAGGCCCCCGCCGGACCGCCGCCCAGAATGGCCACACGCTTCATTTCTTTTTGCCGGCGGGTGGCAGGTCTTCCGGCGCCGGCATCCTGCCCCCGGCTCCCGGCGCCATCGTTCCGTGAGGATTGGCGCCCGCGGGCATTGCCCCACCCGGCATTGCCCCACCCGGCATCGCTCCGCCCGGCATCGCTCCCGGCGGCATCGCTCCCGGCGGCACCTGCCCTGCACCGTGCTGGCCCGCATCCTGGCGGCCCACCACCGCCCACTTGTTATCTTTTAGCGCCAAGTGGTACTGGATCGTCATTTGCCCTGCGCCGGTACCTTTGGCCGCGAACGATACTGTCGCGTCCGCCTTGTCGCCGTTGAACTTGACGGCACCCACGTTAATATCCATGGCCGCCGCCGTCATGCCCTTGGTGGCCAGGTAATCCAGCACGCCTTGACGCACCGCTTCGTTGCTTTCGACGCCGCGATGACAGCCGGCGAGACCAAAAATCAGGAGTAAGGTTGAGACGATTCGCACTCTTCGATTATAACCAGTGGAAGTACCTCCGCGCCTCGCTTTC
>JANYJN010000528.1 GCA_025358475.1 Candidatus Solibacter sp. | reverse complement strand
ACGTAATCCAGCGTGCCCATCGCGGAGGGGTCGGCCAGCCACGCCGCCATCCCGGTGCGGGGGCCATCGAAGCCCAGCGTGGCGCGAGCTTCCATCTGGTGATTGACTTCCTTCCCTTCGGCGATGAAGTAGCGCACGCCGCCGGCGGAGGCCAACGCCTGCTTCGGTCCGAGCGCGGCAAGGTCGGCGCTCAACAGGAAGCCGGCGCCATTCTTGTAGGATTCGTTTATGCGCGCATAAAACGGTGTGTTCTGGAAACCGCCGGCAGGCGCGGCGCTGGTGGTGAAGGCAGCGCTGGCGGCGAAGGCGGCGATGGCGGCGCCCTTGTCGGCGGGACCAAAGGCCACCAGCCCGTTGCGCTCTTCCACCGCGACGCCGACCGGCAGATGCTGCTGCTTGAGAAAGTCGGCGAATCCGGGACGCTTCACTTCGGCGAAGAAGACCGGGAGTTGGGGTTTGCCATCGGCACCGGTGAAGCCCGTGACCACAATCTCTTCGCCCAGGTATTCGCTGGCGGCGCGAAGTTTTTCCAGGATAGGTCCGGCGTTAGCGGCGTGGCTGCTCCACCAGGCGCGCAGTTCGGGGCTTTCCGCCATTTTCTGGTTAAATACGTTCTGCGTCTGGCCCAGATAGCCGGCCAGGTTCGGGATGCTGGCGAAGAAAACGGTGGACGCGGGCAGGCGGCCCAGCAGGTTGCTGGCATACCGCAACTCCGGCATGCGTATCTGCGCGAGGCCAGAGCGCAGGCTTTCCAATTGCTGCGTGAGTTTTTCGCGATTGCGGCTCCAGCCGATATCGTCCTTCACCGAAACGGGCTCCAGGTTGGGGCTGGTCACGCTCTGATCGCCGGGGTGCAGGACTTTCTCGTTACTATCCTGCGAGACGTGGACTTCTCCTTGGATCACGGAGACGCGCGAGCCCTTGACGCCAGAGGTGACGCTGAACACGGTCCCCGTGACGGCCACGCGGCAATCGGCGGTGGCCACATACAGATGGCCCGCACTGCGCTTGGCGGCCTGCACGATGATGCTGCCGCGTCCCAGGCGGATGGTGAGATCGCTCGCGGTGTGGGTGCTGGAGAGTTCGGAACGTTCGCGCAGTTCCACCACGCTGCCGTCCTTCAATTGCAGCATGGCGCCGGAATCTTTGGCGGTGCGGATCTCCACGCCGTCGGGCAGGTCTTGGCCCGCGGCCAGCACCTGGATTCCGGTCGGCAGAATCTCATACAGCGTCCCGTTGACGGCCTGCACGATGGCGCGGCCTGTACGGTTGCCGTACTGATCCACGGCAAACCAGATGGAGAGTCCCGCGGCTGCGACCACGGTAGCGGCGACGGCCCAACGGGCGGTATAGTTGACACGGCGCGGGGCGGCCGGGGCTGGCATGGCAAGCACCCGTCCTTCATAAACCCGGCGGCAGGCCACGCACTGGTGCAGATGGTCTTTCACCAGCAGGGCGCGGGCTTGGGGCAGATGGCCGGCTTTGAACTGGGGGATCAGTGCCTGGAAATCGGCGCAGGTGTGCAGCGGGACATTAGTATCCGGTACCCCGGAGCATTGCGCTGCGAGGTTGACCCACACACGGGCGGCCGCGGCTTCCACCACCGCCGCATCCACGGCGTCATCGCGGATTTCGATCATGGCTTGCTCCAGGGTAGAGTCCAAGGGTTCGAATTCGGTGTTCATGCCACTCCTCCCATGTAAGCTTGATATTCCTTCTGCAAACGGTCGCGGGTGCGCGAGAGCGTCACCGCCACGGTTCCCGGCGTCGTGTTCAGCAGGCGCGCGATTTCGGGGTTGTCTTTGCCCTCGAAGAAGCGCAGGGCGAACATCTGGGCGATCCGCGGATTCAGCCGGGCCAGCGCGCCGCGCAGCCAATCCCGGATCTCGTTGGAATGGTGGGCACGCTCGGGACTGCGCGAGGCGGGTTCGGCGAGCACCGGTTCCAGCTCATCGAGGGGAATGTGGCGGATGTTCTGCCGCGAGCGCACCAGATCCAGCGCCGCGTTGACGGCCGAGCGGTGCAGAAAGCTGGGCATGTTGCCGACGGGTTCGGCGGTGGTATCGCGCTTCAACATGCGAAGGAAAACCGTCTGCAGGACATCTTCCGCATCGCCCGGGTTGCCGGTGATGCGGTAGGCGGCGCGAAACACCAGGGCATGGTGTTCGCGGAAAATCAGTTCCAGGTCCTGCACGGAGAGGTCGGCCGGTTTTATGGGGACAGCCATCAGCGCTTTCATCCTATCGGTCTCATCCTACTGTAGATGACGCTGCGCGGGTGGGGTAATTAGCGGGTATAGCACCGGAAGCGGGGCAAAAGGTGAGTCATGCGTGGCTCACTTGTTGAGGAGTCAGCGTTAAAAACAAACGAGTTATTACCTACAGTTGAGACAAATCTGTCTCAACTGTAGACTATTTCCAGCTACGGCGTGGGGACAATGGCAGCTGGGGAGTTCCCCCGATTTCAGGGTACTCCCCGAGGGCCCAAAAACCCAGGGCAGACAGCGGGCTTCTGTATGCGTATGTAAGTTGGTCAGATTGTGCAGGATATTTTGTCTTCGGGTGACGAAAGATCGACTACATCTTCATTTTCATCTTCATCTTGCCCGCCGGCATGCCATTCTGCATTTTTGACATGGCATCGAGGTGTGTTAAGACGCTGGCCGCCAA
>JANYJN010000496.1 GCA_025358475.1 Candidatus Solibacter sp. | reverse complement strand
CCCGACGGTTCGGAGCGCTATCTGGTGGACGAGGCGCTCTTGTTACGGCTCACAGAGGAGCTTGGTGGGCGATTAGCCGACCCATTGAAGACCACCGTCGTGCAGAATGAACGTTGCATGACCACGTGGGTCGTACGGAAGTACACCTGACCGGCGATGGGCACCAGACCAAAACCGTAGTTGAGCCGCCCCATGTGCAGCCGGGCTGGGCCGCCCGGTGCAGTATTGCAGCGTTGGCAGTGAAGTCAACGACATCGTGCATGTGGCCTCCCTCGCGGCGGTGAATGCGCAGGAAGCCGCCAAACCTTACGTTGCGCCGGCCGAGGTAGCGCGAAGAAGTAGGGTCACACCAACATTAAATATTTTCAACTACCCGCCCTGCCAGTAGTTAGGATCTGCAACCGGGGTTGCGCCAGGCGGCTTACGGGAACCCGCGTGCCATTGTGAAATGGGGGCGGTAACCACGCTCGGGTCACCACGTCCGGCGTAAGCCGAACCCTCTCAATACCTTCCATTTTCCGGTGACCGGACTGTGGTCACCGTGTAGCGGAGATGTCATGCAAAAAACGATAATCAAGCTGGCGGACGACGCTTCCGGGTTGCTCGACCTGGGCGTAGCCCTGGGGCAAAACCAGGCATTCAGTCTGGTGGCGGGCCGCTGTTCGGCGGCACAAGCCGCCACCCTGTTGCGTTTGCGGCAGGAGAAGAAATACCTGAAGTGCGCGGCCAACTGGCGCGAGTTCTGCACCCGTTATTTGAGGATGAGCGGGTCGGAAGCGGACCGGATTATCCGTCTCTGGGAAGAGTTCGGCGCGGCCTATTTCGAACTGGCGCAATTGATGCGCATCTCACCGGAAAGCTACCGGGCCATCGAGCCGGCGGTAAAGGATGGGGCGCTCCACCACAATGGGGAGACCATCGAGTTCGACGCGGAGAACAGCGGCAAGTTGGCCGCGGCGGTGGCGCAACTGCGGAGCGCCGAGGGCGGAAAGAAGCCCTCCAGGAAGAACCCGCCGCACCGCGAAATGCATGAGCGGCTGGCGGAACTCGACCGGCGCTGTATGAAGATTGCCGCCGAGTTCGAAGAGATCTCGCGGAAAGAGCGCAGCGGCGAGAACCGGCTCCTGCTGGTCAGAACGCTGACGAGCGTGCGGAACGACCTATCGCGCATCGCACGCGAGAACGGCATGTAAGCGATCTACCTCACCGGGAAAGGGCTACAATGGCTGCCATGAAGACAATTACGTTCGGACTGATTGCCGCCGCACTGGTGGCCTCGTGCGCCATGGCGGCGGATGACAAAGATGGCTGGATCAGCATGTTCGACGGCAAGACGTTGAACGGCTGGAAGGCCAATGAGAGGCCGGAATCCTGGACGGTGCGCGACGGCTGCATCACCGGCGACGGCGAGGCCAGCCACCTGTTCTGGATGGTGCGGGAAGGCGAGAATTTGGAGTTCAAGGCCGAAGTGAAGATTGGTCACATGGGCAATTCCGGAATGTTTTTCCGGACGGCGTTCGGCCCCGGTTTTCCGAAAGGCTACGAGGCGCAGGTCAACACCAGCCACGGCGACCCGGTGAAGACCGGCAGCCTGTACCACTTCGCCAAGATCCTGGAGCAGTTGATCCCCGACGACGTGTGGGGCACCCAGCACATCATCGCGCAGGGCAACCACATCGTCATCAAAGTGAACGATAAGGTGGTGACCGATTTCGTGGATGGCAAGAACACCTACACGAAGGGCTATTGTGCGTTGCAGCAGCACAATAAGGGCAGCGTGGTGCAGTTCCGGAATCTGATGTTCAAGCCTTTACCGTAAGGGGCTAGGTCAAGAGCGCAAACCCTTGCGCACCAAAGTGGGACAGACGCTTTCGTCTGTCAACCCAGCAATCCTAGTGGTATGCGGCGCAAAATAGTGCGCCTTATCGGGAGCACCGTGGAGCGGGCGTCGCGCCTGCCATGCCGGTATTCATACCGGCATTCTTCGAATAACGTCGGCAAGGACGCCGACGTGGCAACCTGAAAGGTCGCTCCACGAATGCAGCGCCGCACTGCACTAGCGATTGTTTTAAGCTCGTGAGGGATTGGTCCCCGCCAGACTGGCTAACAACCGCCGGCGGCGGTCTTGGCGCGGTGCAGTGCAGCCCTGACGGTGCTGATCGACCCTTCGAACGGCTCTTCGCCAGAAACCACCAGGTCGGCGTATTTTTCGGTCGGGTAGACGAACCATTCCGCGCTGGGGCGGACACAGCGTTCGTACTGCTCGCGAACACTTTCGGGAGTTCGTCCGCGCTCGGCCACATCGCGCGTCAGGCGGCGGTGATAGCAGACGCCGGGGTGGGTCCGCACGTACACCTTGGTATCCAGCATGGCGCGGAGTTCCGGCCAGTAGAGCACGAACAGGCCCTCGACGATCAGGAACCCGGTGGGCTCGATGCGGCGCGTTTCGGACGTGCGCGCGTAATCGGCAAAGGAGTAGACGGGCTCATCGAAGGGGCGCCCTTGGGCGACGGCCAGGAGGTGCTGGTGCAAGAGCTCCCAGTCGAGAGAATCGGGGTGGTCGAAGTTGACCTTTTTCCGCTCCTCGAGGGGAATCTCCTCCATGCCGCGATAGTAGGAATCCAGGGAAACAATCGAGGTCCCAGGCAGTCTTTGTGCAAGCTGCTTTGCCAGCTCGGATTTCCCGGAACTGGACGGACCCGCAACACCGATGATGTGCGATCGCATTAGTATTTTGACGGGGGAGTCATTTCAGTGTAACAACCCCATCACGGCGTCGACAAGACCCTCGACGGTGTAGACCTTGGCCTGAATAGCCACCTCGACTCCCAGGGAGCGCGCGGTCTGGGTGGTGATGGGCCCGATGGAGGCCACCGGGATGCCGCGCAGGGCTTCGGCTCCCACGGCTTCCACCAGATTGCGCACGGTGGAGGAACTGGTGAAGGTGAGGCAATCGGGGGGGGGCGCCAGTACCTCGCGCGCGCGCTCCGCCAGATGCTCCGGCGCCACGGTGCGGTATGCCTCCACCACGTCCACGTGCGCGCCCCGGCGGGCGAGTTCGGTGGGCACCAGATCGCGGGCCACGGCGGCGCGCGGTAGCAGAACGCGCTTGCCGGCCAGAGGGTGAGCGGCGAAGGCTTCCAGCAGCGATTCGGCGACGTACTCCTTGCCCATCAGGTCCACCTTGAGGTGCAGCGCCTCGACGGCGGCGCGCGTGGCCGGGCCGATGGCGCAGATTTTGGCGCGCAGTTGGCGCAGATCGTGCTCCCCGGCATCCAGGCGCTCCAGGAAGAAGCGCACGCCGTTGGCGCTGGTGAAGACCAGCCAGTCGTAGGTAGTCAGGTGACCGATGGCACGGTCGAGCGGCGCGCAATCGGCGGGCGGGCGGATCTCAATAGTGGGCAGCTCGATGAGGCCGGCGCCGAGCGCGCTGAGGCGCGAGGCGAGGGCGTCGGCCTGCTCGCGTGCGCGGGTCACCACGATTCGTTTGCCGAACAGTGGCAGGCGCTCAAACCAATCGAGCTTGCCGCGCAGGCGGACCACTTCGCCGACGATGATGGTGGCGGGCGGCTTCATTCCGGCGAGCATGGCGGGCAGGGACGCAAGCGTGCCAACGACGGTCTGCTGGTCCGGCCGGGTGGCCCAGCGGACGGCCATGGCGGGAGTGCCGGGCGAGCGGCCGTGGGCGATGAGCTGGCGGGCGATTTCGGGAAACGTGGTGAGTCCCATAAAGATCACCAGCGTCGCGGCGTGGCCGATGTTGACCCAGTCGATTGCCTCGACGTCGTGCCCGGTGACGAAAGTGACGGCGGAGGTGTGGTCGCGGTGAGTCAGCGGCACGCCGGTGTAGGCGGCAATGCCGAGGGGCGTGGTCACGCCGGGGACGATCTCAAACGGGATGCTGGCATCGGCCAGCGCCTCGGCTTCTTCGCCGCCGCGTCCGAAGATGAAGGGGTCGCCGCCCTTGAGGCGCACTACGGTCCAGCCGCGGCGCGCGCGCTCAATGAGCAGGGCGCAGATCTCCTCCTGGGAGAATTGGTGCGCCGATTTCTTCTTGCCGACGTAGAGGCGTTCGGCGTGCGGCGGGGCGAGCCCGAGAAGGGCCACGTTGGCCAGATGATCGTAGAGGACGGCGTCGGCCTGCTGAAGGATGCGGCGGCCCTTGACGGTGATTAGCTCGGGATCTCCGGGGCCCGCGCCCACCAGGTAGACCTTCATGGGCATGAAGAGGGCCTTTCAACGCAGAGACGCAGGGACGCGGAGATAAGCGCAGAGAAAACACTACAGGTTCGCCTGGGCGCAGGATTAGTTTTGACGCGGAGACGCGGAGGCGCGGAGGTTGCGGAGAATGAGGAGGAAGAAGTCCGAGCTTCGCTCGGATGGACAGGCCGGAGGCCTATCCTACTCATGAGTAGACCGCCTGGAGGATCTGGCGGGCGCCGCGTTCGAGGAGGTCCGCGGCAACTCGGGCTCCGATTGCGGCGGCTTCGGCCGCCGGGCCTTCGGCTTCGGCGCGGATTACCTGGGTGCCGTCGGGAGCGGCTACGATGGCGAGCAGGCGCACGCGGCCTTCGGACACGGTGGCGTAGGCGCCGATGGGTACCTGGCAACCGCCACCCAGCGCCCCCAGCAGGGCGCGCTCCGCCATCACGGCGGTGTGCGTATCGGCGTGATCCAGCATCGCGACCTTGTCGAAACCGGCGCGCGTTTCAATGGCCAGCGCGCCTTGCCCCACGGCGGGGCACATCAGTTCGGGCGGCAGAATCTCGGCGATCCGGTCGCCCCAGCCCAGCCGTTTCAGGCCGGCAGCCGCCAACAGAATGGCGTCGTATTGTCCTTCATCCAGCTTGCGCAGCCGCGTGTCCAGATTGCCGCGCACCGATTCCACCTTCAGATCGGGCCGCAGTTGGCGCAACTGCGCGGCGCGGCGGAGCGAACTGGTACCCACTTTTGCGCCGAGCGGCAAATTGGCCAGCGTCTTGCCCACCACGGCATCGCGCGGGTCTTCGCGCTCTGGGACCGCCGCCAGCACGAGGCCCTCGGGCAGTTCTGTGGGCAGATCTTTCAGACTGTGTACGGCCAGGTGGGCGCGCCCGTCCAGCAGCGCCTCCTCGATCTCCTTGGTGAAGAGGCCCTTGGTTCCCACCTTAGCCAGCGGGACGTCGGTGATCTTGTCGCCGGTGGTCTTGACGATCTCGATGCGGCAGGGGTGGCCGGCGGCGGAGAGTTGGCCGGCCACCCAACGGGCCTGCCACAAAGCGAGCTGCGAACCACGCGATGCGATGACAAGCATGAATCAGTCCTGTAAGTGGAACGCCTTTCGTATGGTTGCGATCACGTGGGCTCCCTCGGGATTGCCGGCGTGGATGCGCAGTTCCGAGATGGGACCGTGAGCGATCTTATTGATGATGCCGTGCGTCAAGGCTTCGAGCGCCTCTTCCTGCTGCGCGGTGAGCGGACCCAGGCGGCGCCGCTGCTTTTCGATCTCGCCGGCGCGAATCTGTTCGAGCTGTTCCTGTAGGCTGACGATAGTGGGCGTGACCTCGGCCACCTTGAGGCGCGCCATCATGCGCTCCACCTCCTCGGCGACCAGCGTCTCGGCGTGGCCGGCCTCTATCATGCGCTCCCGCAGATTGGAGTTGACCACCTCCTGGAGGTCGTCGATATCGTAGAGGAAGACGTTGTCCAGGTCGTTGATGCTGGGCTCGATATTGCGCGGCACGGCGATATCGATGAGGAACATGGGGCGGTTGCGGCGGGCGGAGATGACCCGCTGCATCTCGTCGCGGTGCAGGATGTAGTGCGGGGCGCCGGAACTGGAAATCAGGATATCCACTTCGGGCAGCATGGCGATGAAGCGGGTGTACTCCACCGGCGTGCCCTGGAAGAGTTTCGCCATCTCGACGGCGCGCTCATGGGTGCGATTGGTGACGAAGACGTGGGAGCAACCGGAGCTTCGCAGGTGGCGCGCGGCCAGCTCGCTCATTTTTCCGGCGCCCACGATCATCACCGTGCGGTTGTTGAGCGAGCCGAAGATTTTGCGCGCCAGCTCCACGGCGGCGTAACTGACGGAAACCGCCATCAGCCCGATGCCGGTTTCGGAGCGCACCCGTTTGGCCACGCTGAAAGAGCGGCTCATCAGGGCGTCCAGCCAGCCGCACAGCGCCCCGCAATCCTTGGCGGCGGCGTAGGCGGCCTTGAGTTGTCCTAAAATCTGCGGTTCACCCACCACCATGGAATCCAAGCTGGCGGCCACCCGGAAGAGATGGTGTATGGCGTCGCGGCCTTCGTGCCGGTAAAGGTGCGGGCCGATGGCGGCGGAGGTGACGGCTTTGTGGTCGGCCAGGAAGCTGTCGACGATGGCCCGTGGGTCCGCCGTGTCCTCCGTGGTGAGGGTGATTTCCACGCGGTTGCAGGTGGACAGGATGACGGCTTCGGTGACGCCGCCGCGCGATTTCAAATCGGCCAGGGCGGCGGGCAGCGTCTCCTCGCGGAAGGCCAGGCGCTCCCGCACCTCGACGGGCGCTGTCTTGTGGCTCACTCCTGTGATCAGCAGCTTCATGGTTTGAACAGCAAGCTTCCCAGCCGCGCGTGCGCCGCCCAGGTCACGGCGGAAAAGCCGACCACGGTGAGAGTCATGATGGCCGCCTTGCGCCCGCGCCACCCGGCCGTGACGCGCAGGCACACCATGGCGAGGTAGGTTCCCCAGGTGAAGAACGAGATCGCAATCTTCGGCTGGCGGATCCAGTCGGCCTTCAGTTCGATGAAAGCCCAGGTGGCGCCGGCGATGACCGCGAGCGTAATCAGCACGAATCCCACGGCCATGAACTTCGAAACCAGCTCGTCGAGCGTCCCCAGCGGGGGCAGCCGGTAATAGAATTTGCTGGGCTTCCGGGACTTTAGTTCGCGCTCCTGGAAGAGGTAGAGCAGGGAGGCGACCGCAGTAAACAGCAGCGCCGCATACCCCAGCAGTACCAGCACGATATGCACGGTGAGCCAGGTGTTGCGCACGATGGGGCTGCTCCAGGCGCTCACCGGATTCCCCAGGGTGGCCACCAGGGCCATCACGAAGACCAGCGGAAAGAGGAACACGCTGAGGCTCTCCACGTGGTAGCGCAACTGCACCCCCAGATAGACCACGGCGACCAGGAAAGCGCACATGGCGAGGGTCTCGTAGAAATTAGAGATGGGGCAGCGATTGTTGACGATGCCCTCTTCGACGATGGAGACAAAGTGAAACACGGTGCCCAGGGTGAAGGCGGTGAAGGCCACGCGAAACAGTTGCTCGCGGCGGCGAACCAGGGTGAGTATGGCATGCAGCAGGCCGACCGAGTAGCACGCGGCGGCGAAGCGAAGCCAGATGACGCTCATTTCAGCCATGGGCGGGTGGGAGGTAGAGTCCGAAATCCCAGTATATCGCGACGCGGGGGGGCATCGGCGGTTGCGGCCCCTGGCCGGCGGTCCGCCAGCAGCCGCTGCGCAGCGGGACACGGCAAAAGTTAATCCAGCTTCAGACCCACGGCGGCACCGACCTTTCGGGCTAATCGCAAAAAGTCGGTTCTGCAATCCCGTACCGCTTCCCCATGCGCTCCGATGGCACCATCTGCCGGTTTTAAGTGGAACATCGGCTTGTGCGCCTCCATCGCTAGAGGCATCAGACTGCGGTAGTGCTTGAGTTGAGCCAGGCAGTTCGGATCATTTTCGACCTTGGGAACCACCCCAGCGGTCGGTTGGCCCAGCACCGCGGTTCGGTAGACCGGTGGAATCTTGTCCATCCAACGCTGGTATGCCTTCACCGGCCGACTGTCCCGCATCCCGTGCTGCATTACCACATAGCCCGCGGGTGACATCGACCCCGCCGGGAGGGAAAGATCTTTCGGCGCCTTGGTTTTGAGTTCTGCCCACGTACCGCGCCACCGCATCAGCGCAGGCCCCAGATTCCTCAACCCTTGCAGGGAATAGAGGTCCGGAGCGAGCGGCACGCAGACATGGTCGGATGCAATCAGTGCCGCCCGGTTGATGGCGCCCAGGTTCGGTCCCACGTCGATCAAAACCAATTCCGCCCAATCGCCCGCCATCTGTTTCATCAACCGATGGAATGCCGTCATGATGCGGAACGCCGCTTCGTCGGAGTTATGGCAGTCCGGCCATGCGGCCGAGAGTTTATCCTCAAATCCGGATAGGCCCAAGTCGCCGGGCAGCAAGCCGAGATCCGGAACAATCCGCTCTGCGAGCGGTGCGGCGATATCGCCAATTCCTCGCAGAATCGGCCGCACTGCGCCGTAGACCGTCGCCGGATGTTCTTCGTTGTCGGGCCAGATTTCTTCCTGACGGTCTTCGCTAAGGAACATCGCGGTCAAATTGGCCTGGGGATCCAGGTCGACCGCAAGCACCGGTGCATTTCGGTCGGCGAACATCCACGCGAGATGGTAGACTAGCGAGGTTTTTCCAACCCCGCCTTTGTTATTGAAGAAAGCAATAGTCTTCATTTGCGGATCCGGACGGTCACTCCAAAATGCATTTCGCCAAAGATGAACTCCGCCGGAGGATTTCCGTTCTTTTCCAGTGCCGCCTGCGCGCGCTCCACACCCCGGCCAAAACGGTTCACCGCACCCAGCGTCTTCATCGCCTCGGCCAGCACGGGATTGCGGTAGCTGGTCTGAGTCGGAAAGTTCTCGGGCCGCGCCAAGCCGTACAGGGGACCCGGGTTCTGAATCTCGATCCGGTCGGAGTACTGATAAAACCGAACGGGCGCTGGAGCCTCATACGACCTGTGTAGCACGGCATTCATCAAGAACTCCCGAACGGCAGTCTCAGGATAGTCCGCGATCATGGTCTCTTGCAATGCCGAACTGCGCACGGGCCGGCTGTCCGTGATCAGTTTCACGTAGGATGCCAGATCGCGCACCACCGAAAGAAGGTCCCCCTGGAAGTGTTTCTCCGCCGAGACATCATTGGCCATCTTTGAGCCGTCAAATCGGACGTATTGCACGAATGCGCTCGGCAGCCAACCCGCCAAGTCCTTTCCAAATAAAATCAGTCCGGCGTAGGTTGGATAGTTGCGCGCCAAGTCGAAGAAGCGCAGGGAGGCCAACTGCTGTTCAATCGGCCGGTGATTTTCTGCGATCGTCTCGGCGTCGACCGCCAGCGGCCGGTATGTGTTCGTGAACAAGTCCAGGGCTAAATCGGCAAGGCTAGCGCCTATGCAAGGCCGTACGTCGAAAGTGCGGGCCGCCGCAGTGCGCCGCTCGATGAGGATCGATTCTTCCGTTTCGTTGGCGATGCCTTTGCGTGGTCCCCTCCGGATCCACGTCTGACCCTTGAATCGAACCGGAGGGAGGTCGGACGGTTGCACTTCTATCACCGCGATATCACCGGCTCCGGAGCTCAGACTCACGCGGTAAGCCGTTATTGCGGGTGCCGGCAGGATGTTGCCATCGCTCGTTAAGCCAGCTAGGTTTCGCAGCAAGTCGTCGGTAACCTTCAGCCCAGCGGGCGTGCCCGTCTTGTCATCGGCTCCGATCAACAAATATCCGGGCAGGTGCGATGCTGGCAGGTCATTGGAAAAAGCACAAACTGCTTGGCTGAACTTCGCCGTATCACTGGTAGAAACCGTGCGCTCGACTCGAAACGACTCCAGGTCGCCGAGCAGAGCCAGCAGTTCGGATTCCGTAATCATCGTGTCGTAGTCCGTACCCGCAGCATATAGGTAGATTCCTCCGGAAGTGCCCCGTTCCGCCCAGAGCCCCTCCAGAATTCCATTGTCGCCTACCCCGACCAGCGTTGCCACCCATTCGCGCGCGTGCCCCAGCGACCGCGATTAAAGCCGGCCATCGAAGCTCACGACTCGGCTCTTGGAGAATGCTCAACAATGGGGCTGTTACTGCCTTGGCTCGGAAGGCACCAACGGAAGTGCCAATCCTGGCACGAGTGCAGTCCATCACGCACACTGTACGAGGATTGGTCCGCGCAACATCGGGCGACGGAGTGTACGGGCATGACGCGGGCCGCGCATCGTGACGAGAAGGCTTTGCCGTCAAACCGGCAGCTTACGAACTGGGCTACACTGATGCCGTCATGACTCATCGGCGTGCATTCCTGCAGACTGTCGCGGGGGCCGGAGCGGCGTCCGCCCAGGCCGTGCCCCAGGCCGTGCCCCAGGCCGTGCCCCAGGCCGTGCCCCAGACGGTGCCCCAGACGGTGGAGAGCGACCGCCAGTATTGGGTGCGAACCATGGGGAAGGTGGCGGAACCCGTGCTGACCAATTTGGCGGCCGGGACGCTGAAACGGAATATGCCGGTGGAGTGTGTCACGGGGAACGTCGCCGAGCGGCGCAAGGTGACGCACCTGGAGGCTATCGGACGGCTGCTGGCAGGCATCGCGCCGTGGCTTGAGGCGCCGCTCGGCGCGGGTCCCGAACGCGACCTGCAACAGCGATATGCCGGCCTCGCGAGGGAGGCGCTCCGGCGCGGCACGGACGCGCAATCGGCGGATTTCCTCAACTTCCACGAGGGCTCGCAACCGCTGGTGGACTGCGGCTTCCTAGCGCAGGCGCTATTGCGCGCGCCCAACGAATTGTGGAAGAAGCTGGACCCAGCCACGCGGAAGCGCCTGGCAGCAGGCCTGGTTGCGGCGCGCGCCATCACGCCGGGCCAGAGCAACTGGCTGCTTTTCGCCGCCACCGTGGAAGCCGCCCTGGCCATGATGGGGGAGCGGTTTGACGCCATGCGGATCGATTACGCCGTGCGCGCGCACCAACAGTGGTACGTCGGCGACGGCTTGTATGGGGACGGGCCGCGATTTCACTGGGACTATTACAACAGCTTCGTGATCCAGCCCATGCTGCTGGACGTGCTGCGCAGTATAGGCGCTCACGCCACGACGTGGCAGGCGCTGCTGCCCGACGTGCTGGCGCGCGCCCGGCGATACGCGGCCATACAGGAGCGGCTGATCTCGCCAGAGGGCACGTTCCCGGTGATCGGGCGCTCAATCTGCTACCGCACCGGGGCCTTCCAATTGCTGGCACAGATTGCGCTTCTTGGCGAACTGCCCGTCCCGCTGACGGGTCCGGGGGTGCGTGCCGCGCTGACCGCGGTGATGAAGCGGTTGCTGGAAGCGCCGGGGACGTTCGACCCTCAGGGCTGGCTGACGGTGGGCTTTGCGGGACATCAGCC
>JANYJN010000469.1 GCA_025358475.1 Candidatus Solibacter sp. | reverse complement strand
GGGTGCAGGGGCGGTTTACGAGCCCTGATCCAGGGAATGCAGGAGCCAATCCGGCAGACCCGCAGAGTTGGAACGGCTATGCGTACGTGGGGAACAATCCGATGACGTTCACGGACCCGAGCGGCCTCTGGTCTAGCAATGCTGGTGGTGCCTCTGATGGGGGCTTGATCGGCTGGTTTGAGTATGGTGTGGGCAATCTGTTCGGTGCGTTATCCAGGTTCTTTGGGGGCGGCGGCGGGCATCATGCGGATCTGGAATCTCTAGCTGGTTCCATGCCAGTCTTCTATGCGCAGGCAACCGGATCCATGCCCAAAGAGAGTGAGGTAAAATCCCCAAGAAACCAGGGCTGCAGACCAGGTTTCAATTTCGGCGTCACAGGAGGCGCCGACGGCGGTTTAGGAGGCGGCATTCCTCCGTTACAAGTTGGCGCTTCAGGAGGAGGTTCTACTGGCTTAACATTCGGCGGAGGAACTCCGATTGGAGCTTATGCTTCAGCAAGCGGTGGTGCTGCAGCCGGTCCTTGGGGAGCACCTAGTCAAGAGAATAACCTTACTGCAGTCGGTGTAGGAGCCGCCGTGGGAGTTGGCATCACCTTTGGTAACGCCACTAGCGCAGGGCAGATGCGAGGAAATGCTTTGACCTTCGGCGCGGGCATTGATGTGGGTCCTGGTGGAGGATTCCAGGTCACCTTTGGGAAGGATGCAGCAGGACATAAGATCTGGCAGGTCAATATCACCGGCGGTGTTGGCTACAAGGTTTACGGTTATGCCCTCGTTACACATTCGGTAGCAGCCTCAACTTACAAGGGGTGTAAATGATGCATGAACTAGATGCGGAGTATTTGAGTCGCTGGAAAGAATATCGACGGCTGAGAACGACCCTATTGGCGCTCATATGCGGATGGGTTCCGTTCGGGCTGCTTATCGGGTATGTTCTTCCCTTGCTATTTGGAACGTACATTACGACATATGTTGCTGCGGCAATGTATGGTGTGGCGCTCATGGTATCGTGGCTGCGGTATGCATTCTATAGTTGTCCTAACTGCGGGACTAGTCTAAGAGGTTCCCAGTTTTACCGGGAAAAGTGCCGTGAATGCGGTGAACTCATTAATCGCAGTGTGCAGGCATGACGCTATTAGTTTGGAAACCCACGGGCATCTCGGCGGGCAGCCTGTTGAGCTTGGGCTACAACTGCTGCCCTAGTACCTGGCGGCACGTACCGCTGCGTGCCCGGTAGCACGGGAACCCTGCAATCGCAAACCATCGGGATTCCCGGCTTGAATCTGACCCCAGACGTATTCCTACAATATTCAGAACAACCGATTCACCGGAGGCAGCGAAGCCGGCGGCGCCGCGGAGTGGTCGCGGGGCTACAGGTATGATGGCAAGGGGAATGGGTACGTGACGAGCAATTTGGGGTTGCCGCCTGAGCTGACGAGCGAGACCCCCACGAACCGCCGATTGGTTTACCGCGGGCAACCAGATATCGGGCCGGACCTATAATGGCCCGGGCAATGCGGGGCAACTTGGGCAGATCGGGCGGACGTTTACGTACCATGCGACATACCGGCAGGTGACAGCGACGAACAACGGCGGGGTGACGAACTACGTCTACGACGGCGACGGCAACCGGGTGATGAAGACGTCGGGTAGGCAATCGACGGTGTATGTATACGACGCGTTCGGCAACCTGGCGACGGAATACGCGGCGCAGGGCGGGTACAATCCGTGTGGCGCGGCGACGTGTTACCTGACGCAGGATTGCCTGGGGAGCACGCGGCTGGTGACGGGCAGCAACGGGAACGCGGCGCGGCGGTACGACTTTGAGCCGTTCGGCAGCGAGATCCCGGCAGGGGTAGGAGGGAGACCGACAGCGATGGGTACACCGCGACGCCGGACGCCTTCAGCCTGAAGTTTACGGGCCAGGAGCGGGATGGCGAGTCGGGATTGGATTATTTCCACGCGCGGTACTTCAGCGGGGGCGCCGCTGCCCGGCGTTTGGGGCGGCTCCAGCCCGAATTCAAATCCCACCGGGACAGTGACGACGACTTCCAATGTGATCGTCTCCGGAGTGTCGGGATGCAGCCTCGGGACGACGGTTAAAGACGCCGCCAAC
>JANYJN010000424.1 GCA_025358475.1 Candidatus Solibacter sp. | reverse complement strand
TGAAGGTTTCCTCAGTTTCGCGGCCGAGAAAACGTGAGGGAAGAAAGTGACCTTGGAGGCCGCGAAAGTGAGGAGTCGGCGCTGGCGCGGGCGGATTAAAAAGACGGGACCGGCAGGTCAGGGGAGGGATCGGTTCAGTTTCCCATATGGCGACTTGACCGGCCAATCTTTGCCCAATCTGAGGCGGAGGCGCGGCGGGTCGCTCAAGGCCCCGCAGGACGATTCTGCACAATGAGACCGGGGACGGCAAGAGGTTTTTGTGCCGACCACCGGGCTCCTGCCAGACGGGGCTTCCTGGCGGCTCTCAGGGAGGAAAGATCGAACGAAAAGAAGAAATGAAGGCCTATCCATCGGGCCGTGAGCGCTTCGTCCAGCGGCGAACCTCACTTAAAGGTTGGCCGGTATAAAGGGACTTGGGGAAGTGTGGGGGATTGCGCGCTTGCGGTCAACTGGCCACGATTCGTCCCATTACCATCGACAAGCCGACCGGCGGGGAGTAATCTGGCTTAAACGGCACATCACCGGCTTGCCAGACACTGTGGCCTCTACGCGACGCGAAGTTCGGCTGTACCGCGCTTTCTAGGCTTTACGACGATCTCCACATCGTGCCCTAGCGCGACCAGGAAACGCATGAGGCGCTCGACCGAATATCCCCGGAACTGACCAGCCAGCATAGCTGAGAATTTGGGCTGATCGATGCCCATGAGCTGTGCCGCGGCTGCTTGGGTCAGCTTTCGTTGGCGGATGGTCCGGTCGATCCGAACTACCAGTCCAGCTTTGATCAGGTGTTCGCCGGCGTCGGCCAGGCCGAGGTCAGCAAATACGTTGCCCGTACTGGGCTCCTGTTCAAGGGTTTCTCTTCTCGGCATTCTTCACCTCACTTCTCAACTGTCTGAGCCGCTTTCGGATAAGTTCCATTTCCGACTTCGGTGTCGCGATCCCGGACTTGGACTTCTTCTGGAAGGCGTGGATGACGTAAATCGATTCTCCGATAGAAACCGTGTAGATCGCGCGGTAGGTTCCCCTAGCGTCATAGACTGCAATCTCCATCACCAGGCCGCCAAGACCATGCAGTGGCTTGGCCTTAACACTCAGTTCACCCACCTGCGCAGCGTACAATGCATAGCCGATGTCGTCTTGGACACCAGCCGGAAACGCCTTCACGTTGGAACGGGAATCGGCAAGCCACGTGAGGTTCTTCATACGTTGGCACATGCCTATATTGGCATAAGTCAGATGGAACGTCAAACGATGGCCGAGCGAATCCTGCCGACCATGATCAAGAACGCCTCGTCCCCGGCGCAGGGCAGCGGACCAATGGCAAGTTCCGCGCCCCCTCACGCGGATCGTTACGGGATCGTCGTGTTACCACAGGAGTCGCCGCGGAATTAAGATTCCGGGAGGGATGCCGACTTGTGGGGTACGAATCTGATGCTGACAGTCCGTAAGAAGACATCCGAAATATCGCGCAGTTCAGTTGCACCGGTTTTCCTGACTGTTTCTCCTCGCCCGCACCGGAGGTTTGCGCAGCGGTGCGCCGCGTACTAGAATCAGTGCGTCACCACACAAGTTTGCGACTTTCGGCGGTACGGGGTCACTTTGCCGATTACGGTGCAGCACACGCAGGAAACCCTGTGTATGTCCCACATCTACGCGTTGGCCGGCATGGCGGGCGTCAACTACAAGGTTGATCGCTACGACTATGGCGTCGATGGGCAGTTTACGCCCGTGACGGTGCGCGGAAACCGCCGCGTCAATAGCGGATTCCCGCTCGACTTCCAGGCCAAGGCAAGCTTTGACTGGGAGCGCCGAAACGGCTGTATCGTCTATGATCTGGAGGCGAAGAACTATAACGACATCGCTTCGCGAACCCCGGAGGAGACGACGCTCATCCTAATCTTGCTGTGCCTCCCGCGCGACCGGGGGGAATGGCACGTGGCCGAGGAAGCCGGGACAACGTTAAAGCAGTGCTGCTACTGGCACTCCTTCACGGGCGCAACATCGGAGAACGAGACGCGGAAACGGATTTACATACCGGTTGAGAACCGGCTGACCCCGGAAGTGCTGAACGACTTGTTGGCAAAGGAGAGGGCGAGGCGTCAGAATCAGGGATTATGAGCGACCAGCTCACAGTACCGCTTGGCCTACTGCGGCGCTACCTAACCTTTCACGGGTGGCGACGGTCGGAGCATGTCGCGGCAACCGGAGCAGCGCTAGAAGGCCATTCGTATGCCGACACCTTTTTCCGCGAGCGGTCGAACGGCCAGCGCAATGTGGACGTTTATATCCTGCGCGAGGAGGGGCTTGAGGATATCGAACTGGCTGTTCCGCGTACCCTGGAGTCGCGCGATGCCGCCCGCCGCGTGGCGGGAGCAATCGAAACGTTATCGCAACTCGAAGCGCGGGACCGGCTCCAGATCATCACCGATGTGCGGGCGATCGGCTTCGATGTGGTGAAGTCCCGCGTGCCGGACGATCTGGTTTTTGACGATACGATTCATCTCAATCAGGCAGTCAATTACACGGCGAACATCAAGAAACTGCTCGCCGCGAGCGCGACAACGGAATTGAGGCCGGATCTCTATTACGGCCGGGTGAAGAAAGAGGCTGCGCAGTACGCGGACCAATGCCGCTTCGGCCACACCTTCAAAGGCAGCTTCGGATTCACCATCGAATCACCGGTCACTCCAAACGAGGAGCCCGCCTTCCCCGGCATGGAACAGCAGCCGCCATTTGAAAGGCGCGTCGTCCAACGCATCGCCCGCGGGATTGGCGTCATCCGGGATGCCGTGCGGGGGCAAGACCCCGGTATCGTTGTCGGGGGATATGAGGCGGGGTTCAGCGCAAACATGTGCGATGAGTTCGCCGACCTGATCGAGCAGACCGCTCCTTCGGGGATGGGCTTCGGATTCGCGTTCAGCCCGGAATGGCCCACGCAACCAATCGCCGAATTGTGGGTAGGCCCGCAGCATGTCGAGATGTCCCGCGTCGCGGCGAAATCGATGCGCGAGCGTCCGACGATGCAGCCCGTGGACGTATCCGGGCGTATCGTGCGCTTACAGAACCAGGCCGATCCCCAGGACCTTCTCGACCAGACGCACGAGCGGGAGATCATCCTTTACTGGAAGGGTGAGGAGTTCGGCGAAATGAACGTGCGAATGTCGCTCGCGCCGCCGGAATACCTCGCTGCGGCCGAAGCGCATCTGCAGGGCCACGAAGTGCGTGCCCACGGGCGACTTGAGCGGCGGGG
>JANYJN010000415.1 GCA_025358475.1 Candidatus Solibacter sp. | reverse complement strand
CGATATCACAACGTCGGCGGGTGCCACGGGGTTGCCTGGTGCCGGGCCGCCTGGGGTTGTCGAAGGCGGCGGTGGCGTCACCCTGGCGGCGGGTGCCACAGGACTGCCTGGTGCCGGGCCGCGCGCCACTGAAGGCGCTGGACACTGAAGAAGCTGACCCTGATGTGCGTCACATACTCTGCACGATTCTGTTCCCGCTGCTCTGGGCCGCAACAGCCGCCCCGGCCGAATTCCCCGATTTCTATAAGAGCGTGGACCGCGTCTTCTGGGTGGTCGATGATATCGACCGCACCGTAGCGGGCTGGCAGAAGCTTGGCATGATCGAAATCGGAGCGAATCCGAAAAGCCGGCGGCCATCTGCGCTGGACCGTCGCGCGCCACGGCAATGTCACTGTCGATTTCATCCAGCCTCTCGATGAGAGCAGCGTGTTCGGCCGGTACCGGAAGAATCACGGACAGGGGGTGATGGCGCTGATTCACCGGACTCCGAACGCAATGGTAATGGAGCAGGAAGTAGCGCGCTTGAAGCAGGCGGGCGTCGGCACGCTGATCTCCGGCAACCTTGCCGAGGTAGGCAGATACACGCTGTTCGACACTGCGCGGGAGGGCAAATACGTTCTCGGATTGACCAACGGTCCCGTGGGGGCGAAGGGTGCCCCTGAAGCCCGGCCGAATGCGAAGCACGTTTCGCAGTATGCGTTCGTCGCCCGTGACCTGGAACAGGTGTCCAAATACTGGGCGCGGCTCGGTTTTCCGGAGATGTCTTTCACGCATCCCACGCTATGGGACCTCCTATATCACGGTCAGCCGGGAAAGTTTGATGCGATCCTTGGGTGGCAGCGTCATGGGACTGTGGTGTACGAGTGGATCCAGCCTACCAAGGGTCCCACGACCTACCTCGATCATATGGCGAAGTATGGGGAAGGCCTGCACCACATCGCCTTCAACGTGTCCGACATCGAGCACGAAAAGAGCCTGTGGTCCAAGGCCGGGTTCCCGATAACGCAATCCGGCGCGTGGGGGGAGCGGGATCAGGCGGGCTACGGGCGGTTCGCCTATGCAGACACGCACACGCTCGGCGGAACCGAAATCGAACTCCTCTGGAATTATCGGCAATGAACCCCTTGAATCTATTGCTCCGGATACTCACCACCGCGCTCGTTGGAGCGTCCCTACTCGCTGCCCAGCCAAGGCCCTTCGCGCCAGACAGAATGGACACCATCCCCTACGGCGCCGCCTACTATCCCGAGTACATGCCGGCCGACCGGCTCGACAAAGATGTAGAGCTGATGCGGACAGCCGGACTCACGGTCGTCCGCGTCGGCGAGTCCACCTGGAGCACCTGGGAACCGCGTGGCGGCGACTTCCAATCCGTCTGGATGAAGCGCGTGCTCGACCGTCTCCATCAGGCCGGCATCAATGCCATCCTCGGCACCCCCACTTACTCCATCCCAACCTGGCTCGCGAGGAAGTACCCGGACATCGTGGTGACTCACAACACCGCCATCCCGCCGCTTTCCAACCCGTACTTCCCCAGCTTCCCTTCCCAGATCGCGCCCGGCCACTACGGCCCGCGCCAGAATTACGACTTCCTTAATCCCGACTTCCGCCGCCACGCCGAGCGCATCATCCGCCAGATCGTCTCTACCTTTAAGGACCCCCCGGCCGTCATCGGTTATCAAATCGACAACGAAACATTTCCCACCCAGACTGTTACACCCTACACCAGAGCCGCCTTCCTCGATCACCTGAAGCGCAAATACGAAACCACTGAGACCATCAATCGCATCTGGGGCCTCGTCTACTGGGGCCAACTCGTGGACTCCTGGGACGACCTCCCCTCGCGCGAAGGCATCCTGAACCCCGGTTACAAGCTCTAGTGGGCCAACTTCCAGCAGGACATCATCACCGAATACCTCAGCTGGCAAGCCAAAATCGTCAAGGAATACAAGCGGCCCGATCAGTTCATCACTCATGACTTCAGCGGCGGCGTCCATACCGACATCGATCAATGGGCCATCAGCCGTAACCTCGACATCGCCGCCAGCAATCCGTACTTCGAAACTCAGGGTCGCTTCAACGCCCGCTCCATCTGGATGACCGGTGACCTCACACGCTCGCTCAAACGCATCAACTTCCTCATCACCGAGACCAACGCCCAGACGATTGGCTGGGACTCGCGCGCCCAGTTTCCGCCCTACCCAGGCCAGTTCCGCCAAGCCGTCTACTCGCACCTGGCCGCCGGCGCCAACATGGTCGAATACTGGCACTGGCACTCGCTTCACTATGGACAGGAAACCTACTGGCGCGGCATCCTCTCGCATGATCTGGAACCCAACCGCATTTACCAGGAGATGTCGCAGGTCGCCGGCGAACTCAAGCGTATCGGGCCGCAATTGGTCAACCTCAAGAAGGAGCCGCAAGTTGGGATTCTTTTCAGCGCCGATGCATCCAACGCCCTCTCCTACATGCCGGTCGGCGATCGCGTTACCTACCAGACCGTGATGCAGCAAATGTGGAACGCGCTCTACGATCTCAATATCGAGCCCGACTTCATCCAGGCCGGTGATAGCAATCTCGCGCGCTACAAAGTAATCCTCGTGCCCCCGCTCTACGGCGCATCCGACACAGTGCTTCAGCAAATCTCCGACTACGTGAAGGAAGGCGGCCACGTCGTCATGGCCTTCAAGAGCGGCTTCACCAATCAGTTCTCCACCGTGCGCGACGTCATGGCCCCCGGTCCTCTCCGCGCCGCCGCCGGTTTCCACTACCAGGAGTTCACCAACCTCGTCCAGCCCGTCAAACTCACACCCGATCCGTTTGCAGCCGGCGCCGCGAACACTGCCGACACCTGGGCCGAACTTCTGATTCTCGACACGGCCCAAGTCCTCGCGAAACTTGACGACGCCAACTGGAAGTCGCCCGTCATCACCCGCAATAAGTACGGTACAGGTACCCTCACCTACGAAGCCGCCGCGCTCTCCGACCCCCTCCAGCGCAGCGTAATCCATGACGCGCTCTCTCGCGCCGCCATTCTCTCGGCGGACCAGGCTCTCCCGTCATCCATCCGCGTCCGCCACGGAGTGACCCAACAAGGCAAGCGCCTCCACTACTACCTGAACTTCTCGAGCAACGACGCGACGTTCTCCTACAGCTACCCTGCCGCGACGGACTTACAAACCAGCCGCGGCGCCGCAACGGGTGCCCCCATCACCATCCGCTCCTGGGATTTGGCGATTCTTCTTGAGTACTAGCCGAAAAGGGCGGCCGCATGCCCGGGCCGCCCCATTCAACCGTTGTGCGGGGTAACGTGGGTCCCGCGTGCTTGTATGAGGAGCGGCCGCGCTCATAGCTCCAGTATCCGCTCGTGGATGATACACCGGCTTGTCGTACACTGGACCGAACGGCGACCCAGGAGATCGATCCGGTCAATTCGCGTGGCGCGCCCCGCAGACACCGTTTGGCGAGTTCTGAGAGGGGTATCGACCTGGAATTCATTCCGCGGACGGGCTGGGCACGGACCGATCCGGTTGTTTGACGGATGGGTATTTCGCGACGGAAACCCAACATACCTGGCTGCCAGGCTCTGGTTGGCAATCCCTTGCCTTGCACCGTAGCGCAGTACCTGGTCGACGAAGGCACCAGCACCGAATCGGGCAAACGGGCGTAGTCTGCGCGATTGCCGAACCGGTACTAGATGGGCGGTAGCCACGTGACAGTAATACCGCGATATCCTGGAGTTGAAGAAACCTGGAGTCCCCTTATGACCGTGACCATACACCTACCGTCCGATATCGAAGCTGATCTTGTCGCTCAGGCTCGGGATCATGGTCTCGAACTACCCCAGTACGTGGAGGCTCTTCTCCGTGGGCAGGTTTCTCCGCGGGCAGGTTCCGCACTTTCACCGGCCGAGCGGGCTGCTGCCTGGCGGGAGTCAACCCGTGACCTCCCCCATACGCCGCCTCTTTCGGATGACGCGATCAGCCGCGAAAGTATCTATGGCGATGACGCGAGATGAGCATCCTCGCCGACACCAATGTTCTGCTGCGGCGTACTCAGCCTGACCATCCAAGCCATACGTTAGCGGTCGAGAGTGTCGCAAGACTGCTCGCCGCCGGTGATCCGGTGTATTTCACACTCCAGAATATGTCCGAGTTCTGGAATGTGGCAACGCGGCCTGCGGCGAACAACGGCCTCGGATTCTCCGTTGCGCTCGCTTTGGTTGAGATGGAGAAAATCGAGCGATTCCTGACGGTCCTGCCCGACTCGCCGGCGGCTTATGGGGAGTGGAAGCGTCTCGTGGTCCAGCACAGGGTTATTGGAAGTAAGGTCCACGACGCGAAGCTGGTGGCGGCGATGAACGTCAGTGGTGTCCGCCGGATTCTGACGTTCAACACGGAGGACTTTGCGCGCTACGACATTGAGGCAATTCATCCCTCATCATTGCTTTCTTGAACCACGAGAACACAAAGTGATCGAGGCCAAGCCCCGGCAGTTCCAAGCCGATTCTATTCTCTATTTGTTCGCCCCATCAAATCCCCCATCAAAACGCCAGATACCCCATCAAAACCCCATCAATTGACGCCGACCAGCGCAACGTTGTACTACTGTAAGTAATTGAAAACAGGTAAATCTGCGATCCCAATGGGAGTATCTGCCAGCTTCCCAAGCTGGACGTCGCGGGTTCGAGCCCCGTCTCCCGCTCCATCTTTTCAGGCACTTACAAGAACTTGAAATACCCTCCATACTCTCCATTAAGCGTCTAAGCCACTCATTCCTCAATGGTTGCAAGCGGCCGGCGACCTTCGGCGGTGAATGAGCGGTTGGCAGTAACGTTTGCGTCACTGATGCACTTGCAAGTTGCTGATTTAATTGACAGCTTACCCGGACGTCCAGCGCGACCAGCTGGCACTCAAATGGTTGGAGACTACTCGTTCGACGGGAGTCGGAAATTCACAGGACTCCTTCGTAACCGTTATTCGTCCGTGACGCAGTATCATTCCAGATAATTGCCCTGTATCGCTGTCGACTACCGGAAGACGTGTAAAACCTGCCTCGGCCATGCGAAGGACCACAACGCGCAACGGCTCATCCGGGTGAGCCACAATGGGTTCTACCAGTACATCACCTAGAGAAACTCCTGACACCGCGGATTCAGTGAGTTCACGCAATTGCTTGCGAGTAATCACGCCTCTAATACGTCTTTCGTTGTCCACTACCGGATAGAGGTGCTGTCCGCGCTGGGCCGGCTCGCGGATCAGAGTATCGCGTAGCTCATTTACCGTCGCCCCTGCCGGAAGCACCACCAGGTTCGTCCGCATGACTTCCCGTACAAATAGGACCTCAAGCGGGTCCGTCGCATACTCGCGGGTAAGATGAAATCCCCGGCGCGCAACCTTTTCAGTCAGGATGGACCGCTTCAGCAGCAGCACGGTGGTTGCATGAGCCAGGATTGCGGCCACTAGAAGTGGAAGCAGTACATTAATGTCGTGGGTCAGTTCCAGCGCAAAGAGAATCGCCGTGAACGGCGCCCGCATAGTGCCGGCAAGAATTGCCCCCATGCTCACCAGCGGCCAAAAACCAGCACCCTCGTTTGGCAGGAAGGTCGCTTCGACGCCCCCAGCGCCGCCCCCATCATGAGTAGAGGCGCCAGTACACCACCGGACGTTCCCGATCCGAGCGAAATTACCCAGATTGCCGATTTGACCAGCAACACGCCTGCGATCACAGCACGCGGCACGTCGCCTTGGAGCAGCGACTGGATTGTATCGTAGCCAACGCCTAATGCCGGCGGAAAGATCATCCCACCCAATCCGACTGCGAGGCCGCCAATCGCAGGCCACCACTTCCAATGAATCGGTAGCTTCATGAACGAGTCTTCCGCTGCATACACGCCCAGCGTTAACAGGCATGAAAGGCAACCCGCCAGAAGGCCCGCAATGACACATCCCGCCAAGCCCTGTGGGCCAAGAAAAATCGCGTGTTGCGGTACCGGGAAGAGCGGGCCCAGGCCCAGAATGTATCGGCGAGCGGCGCCTGCTGCGGCGCTCGCCAGAGCCACCGGTATCACGCTCCGTGGCTTCCATTCGAACAGCAACAGTTCAACGGCTAGCAGCACCGCCGCAATGGGAGTGGCAAATGTTGCAGACATGCCCGCAGCCGCACCCGCAACCAGAAGCGTCTTTCGTTAGCCGCGGTCAAGTGAAATAGTTGCGAGATTACCGATCCGATGGCTCCCCCAGTCATAATGATAGTGCCTTCGGCTCCGAACGGACCGCCTGATCCGATCGAGATTGCTGAGGAGATAGGCTTCAGAATCGCCAGCCGTGGCTGTACTTTGCTGCCGTTAATCAGAATAGATTCAAGAGCCTCGGGAATACCATGACCGCGAATGCGCTCGGAGCCATAATATGCCATGAAGCCGATAACGAGGCCACCGGCCACGGGAACTAGAACTGAAAACCAGCCTAGATGGTTCCCGGCTGGAGAAACAAGTGCGGTGCTGATCCGCCCGTAGTAGAAGGCGTTCGTGAAAAAGGCGATGAGACGAAGCAACGCCCATGCCACGAAAGTGCTCAAGATCCCGATGCCGATCGCGAGCAACGAAATCGGCACCACTCGCGCAGTTGTGGTGAAATCGCCGAGTTTTTGCGAACTCTGTCTGTGATGTTTACTCACGATGCCATTTTCCCCTTGGAATCTCGCAGGATGGAATTCAGCGCGCACGCCAGTTCAGGACCGGAACGTTCAAGCTCAGTTCGATGCGCCAGTGCCAGTTTACGGAGGGCCGCACGGCCTGCCGGCGTTAGGCGGACCCACACCTCCCGCTTATCGTCAGGACCAGGATGTCTCGCAATCGCGCCTGTGTGCTCCAGCCGATTGATCAGTTCTACCGCGCTGTGATGCTGAATGAATAACCGGGAGGCGATCTCTCTAATAGTCGGCTTTACGTCCTCCGGAAGGCCATGTACCGCAAGCAGTAGCTGGTGTTGCTGCGCCTCAAGACCGTGTTCTTTCGCAGTCACCTCGCTGAAGTGAAGGAATCGTCGGATCTGTCTTCGGAACTCGGCTAGATCAAGGTATTGGTCGCTAGAGAGATCCTGCGCAGCCTCCATAGTTGTATCGTACCACGATACATAATGCGTTTGCAGCCCAAAAATGTGATGGGGCAAGAGCGTGGGGTCTGTGACTGCAACGGTCGAAGAACTTGGCCAGAATCAGGGACAAGCCCGGCTTGTCGAGCTACCCTGGCTCAGTCAAAAAACCGCACACATTGGCCCAAGGGGAAGTTGCGCGATTCCTGCCCCTGTGACAGCAGTCACATCAATTGGAGCGCGAAGAGCGCAATATCGCTGTGGAAGGACGTCTCATGGAACTCCGTTCGAATAGCAAGGTGGGAGAAATTGCTACGGCCTCCATGGCATCGATTCGGGTGTTGGAGGATTTCGGAATAGACTATTGCTGGGGTGGAGAGCAGTCCATCACGGAAGCCTGCCGCTCGGCCGGAGTGGACCCGCAAGGGCTTCTTCAAGACATCGGTGACACGATGCTCTCCACTGCGCCAGGGACACGCGACTGGAAGGCAGAGCCGCTCGCCGCACTGATCTGCCACATCGTTTCCGTGCATCACGAGTACCTTAGGCTCGAATTGCCGAGAATCCAGAAGCGGTTGGCTGTAGTCTATGCAACTTACCGGCAGCGCGACGCCTCTACGCTGGCTCCTCTGCCGGAGATAGTATTCCTGCTAAAGGGAGAACTCGAAGTTCACATGCACAAGGAGGAGCGAATGCTTTTCCCCGCCATTGAGGAGTCGGAACGAGCTGCGAGAGGCGCCAACCGTCCTCCATTTCCGTTTGGAAGGTTCGCAAATCCGATCAACATCATGCTGGCCGAGCACGAAAGCGCGGGCGCTTCATTGGACCGGATCCGTAAGATTACTCGGAATTACGCGATTCCATCTCATGCCTGTCATACCTACCGGGCGCTTTTCAAGGACTTTAGGTCGCTTGAGCGCGATCTTCATATGCATATTCATCTCGAAAACAATATTCTGTTTCCGAGGGCACTTGCGCTTCAGCCCTGAGACTCCGCCTCTTGTTCAAGTCCCGGGGCGGTTCACGATCTGCACCTCGTGCCCTTGAATACGGATCAGCCCTTCGCCGCGGAAGCGTGCCAAATTCCGGGAGACCACCTCCCGCACTGTTCCCAGCCGGGAAGCAAGCTCCTGATGGGTCAACGGGAGGTCGAAGCTCTCGGTGCCCACTCCCTTGGATGTGTCCAAGAGCAGCCGTGCCAGCCTCTGGGTGACACTTCCGAATGTCATGGCTTCAACCAGACCCACGAGGTGCCGCAGTCGCCGCCCCACGACGGCTAAGACTTTTAGCGCGACGTCTGGGTATTGCCGGCAAACCTGTTGGAAGTCGTTCTTGTTGATGAATAGGGAGACCACTGGGTCCACCGCACGCACGGACGCAGGGTACGGCCCGCCATCGAACAGCGGCAACTCGGCCACGGTCGCAGGCGCAGTCTCAATTGCCAGCATTACCTCGCGTCCAGCAGGAGATGTCCGAAATATCTTCACGCTCCCCTGCACGATCAGAAAGATGCCGTCGCACGGCTCTCCTTCCCAGAAGAGCATTTCGTCCGGAGCGAATCGCCTCTCCATAGCCCGCTGCGCCAGTCCCTGAATTTCACTTTCGCTGAGAGCTGCAAATAGTGCAATCTCTGAAAGAGCTGCGATTTTCTGTGGCAAACATCTATCGTAATACTAACTTCGGCTCCCGCCGATATGCGACGATCGAGAAGAGTGATGAAACAATGAGTGACGCATACGTTTACGTGTGGGACCTGTGCCAACAAGCGAAAGTGCCAGAGAACGGAATATTCTGAAATGAACCGGCGGGTCGATGTTGACGGGCTGTTATTCGTCACGACTCAGGATGGGCGTCTGGCATGAAAGAGTGCGCATCACCAACACCGTTGATCGTCATGACCATTGGGCATTCCACGCGCTCGGCAAAGGAGTTCATCCACATCCTGAAAGCACACCAGGTTCGGCGGCTTGTCGATGTGCGCACCGTCCCACGTTCGCGACATAATCCGCAGTTCAACCGAAGCGAATTGTCGACCGCTCTCCATTCGGCTCGCCTTCATTACCGGTACATGCCCGGACTGGGCGGCTTTCGGCGCGCGCATCGGGATTCCCTCAACACCGGCTGGCATAACCCTAGCTAGCTTCCGTGGCTTCGCCGACTACATGCAGACACCTGAGTTCCGCAAGAACCTGGATGATTTGATCACGCTGGCCGAGTCAGAACGGACTGCTATTGTGTGCGCCGAAGCCGTTCCCTGGCGCTGTCACCGCTCCTTGATAGCCGATGCGCTGCTGGCACGGGGGATTGAAGTACGCGAAATCACCAGCGCGACTCGTTCACAGACTCATACGCTGACGCCGTGGGGGGAAAATTGATGGGACGCAGGTCACTTATCCTGCTGAACGCAAAGAGTAGAAGTAGAGCAAGAGGAGATCACACCGATGGCAGACGACTTTAATGTAGGAGATCACGTTGAATGGAACTCGGAAGCCGGGCGAGTCCGAGGGACGATCAAGAAGAAGCATACCTCCGAGATCACATTCAAGGGCTACACGGTTCATGCTTCGAGCGAAGAGCCGCAGTATTTGATTAAGAGCGACAAGTCGGACCATTTAGCGATGCACAAGGGTTCGGCGCTCCAAAAGGCCGCAAAAGGCAAGTAAACTCGGCCTGTCCCCGGTTGCGTTCTCCGGCCGTCCGAGACGCAACAGGCACTGCGGTTCCTCTGGCCAGAGAGCCTGCCGCCGCGCCCGGTGACCAAAGGGGCCATTAGTATTTCCCAGGTCGTTTTCACGAGGAAAGGTTAAAGACTGTCGCCGTCCTGCCGTTTTCATCTCTCAATCTTGGCGCAATCCGGTGACGAACGTCGTGATCGTGACCTCAGTCACCCGGATCGAATCCAGCAGGGTTTAGACTTACGAAGAGGAGGAATATGCTCAATCGCCGCCACGTCGCACTCGGCACCATCTCATTTACGATCTGCTTTGCAGCATGGGGGCTGATCAGCGCCTTCGCGCCCCGCTTCCGCGAGATCCTCCACCTAACGGCTTCGGAGACCGCATTGCTAGTTGCCGTTCCCGTGCTCCTTGGATCACTGGCCAGAATCCCGATGGGCATTTTTACCGACCGTTTTGGCGGTCGCGCCGTCTTTTCGATCCTGATGGTTGCGGTGGCGGTGCCCGTCTGGTTGGTGCCGCAGCAGCACAGCTATTCGAGCTTACTCACGGTGGCGTTCCTACTGGGGCTTGCCGGCTCTTCGTTTGCTATCGGGGTAGGCTATGTCTCGCGATGGACGCCCCCTGACCGGCAGGGTAGTGCGTTGGGGGTCTATGGCCTTGGAAACATCGGCCAATCCGCCGCGGTATTCCTCGGTCCGGTGCTGGCCGCTCAGGTCGGGATACCCGTGGTTTATCGCGCGGTGGCTGTGCTGCTAGTGGTTTGGGCCGCGGCGTTCGCCCTTTTCGCGCGCGACCCGCCGGCACCCGCACCGGCGCAGCGGAAGGGCTTCGGCGCGATGCTCGAAGTGCTCACCAGCGAAAAGCTCTC
>JANYJN010000405.1 GCA_025358475.1 Candidatus Solibacter sp. | reverse complement strand
GCGTCCGTTATTCTCGTCGGCCAGCCAGCGGCCTTGCGGCATGGCGCCGTTATTGGCGACGGTAGCGGCCACGCGCGCCATTTGGAACGGCGACGCCACCACTTCGCCTTGACCGTACGCCGATTGCGCCAGCGCCTTCTTCAACTCCGCGGCGGTATCCGGCGAGGCGGCGGCGATGCCCAGCAGCGTGGCCGTTTCGTGCAGCGCGCCGGCGCCCACATCGTAGGCGCCCAACTGCGCGAAGTAGGCGTTGCAACTGACCACGAGGCCGTGCTCCAGATCGAGCGTGCCGTGCGGCGATTTGTCCTGCACGTCGTCGCGTATGGGGCGCTTGGAACCCTTCAGGAAGTTGCCGGCGCGCCCATCGGGCAGGCGCACGCATTGGTACGTCTTGTGAGCCAGTTGCGCATCCTTGCGCAGCGCCGCCATGGCGGTCACCACTTTGAACGTGGAGCCCGGCGGATACAGACCGTAGCGCGCGCGGTCCAGGTAGGGATTGGCCTCGTCCTGCTCGGTGCCCGGGACGGGCAGGGGGAAACTGACGGCGGCCAGCAGGTCGCCGGTGGACGGGTCCATCACCACTGCCGCGCCCTTGGTCTGGCCGGACTGCTTCAAGTGATTGCGCAGGATCTCGGCGACTTTGACTTCGAAGCGCGCGTCGATGGACATGCGGACATCGCGCGGGCGATCCAGCACGCGGCGCACTTCGGGGTGGTTGGGCTCGCGGCGGTGGCGGAGCAGTGGGACCAGTTCGCGGTAATCGTAGCGCAGCACGCGATCCATCTTGCCGGTGGTGGGATTCGCCACCTCCACCAGCGTGGGCCGGTCGTCATATCCGCGCAGGCGGCGGGCGGAATCGCGCTCCACGAAACTGGTGTTGCTGGCGCCCCAGCGGGTGCGCGTGCGCAGATCGCCCAGCAGGTCGAACATGAGGCCCCCGAAGGGGTAGTAGCGGGTTTCGGCGCGCGGGCAGGCGCGGTCGATATCGATGCCGAGGGTCTGGTAATCGGCGCGGTGTTTCTCTAACTCGCTCCAATTGCTGGTGGCGAGCGGCAGGCCGTTGCGGTCGTAGATGGTGCCCTTGGGGATCTCGCGCATGATCTCCTGCAGGCGGGGATTGTACTGGTAGCGGCGCCCGCCATCGGCTTGTACCACGAGCGTGCCTGCGCCGATGGTAGGCCCGCTGCGGAAGACCTCGATGTAGGCGGCTTTGCCCACGATTACCGCGGCGGCAAGGGCGAAGAAGGCGCCGGCGACGGTGAGCGGCGCTAAAAAGGGGGCGGAGACAGATCCGGGGGCCGACCCGGGAACAGGCTCAGCCGTCAGCGCGCCGCCAACGCCCCGGCTTGGGACGCGCAGGTCTGTCCCCTTCTTCGGCCTGACCGACATCAAAATCCCGAACATGGCGAAGTTGGCCACCATCGCGGTGCGCCCGTAGCTCAGAAACGGCGTGACGACACCGGAAAGCGGCAGCACGCCAAGCGATCCGCCGGAGATCAGCAGAATCTGTAGTGCCGTCGCGGCACCGATGCCCGCGGCCAGGAAGAATTCGTAGTCCGAACGGGCGCGCAGGGCGATGCGGAAACTGCGGTAAACCAGGAACGCGTACAGCCCGAAGACCACCGCGACGCCCGCCCATCCCCACTGCTCGCCGAGCACGGACAGGATCAAATCGGTATGCCCGGCGGGGACCATTTGCGGGTCGCCCCGGCCGATGCCGGTGCCACTAATTCCGCCCGTGGCGTAGGCCCACAGCGAGTGCGCCAGTTGATCGCCGCCATGCACCAGGTTGTCCCAGGGGGAAAGCCACATGGAGACGCGCTCGCGCACGGTGTGCGGCACGCCCAGCAGGTAGCCGGCGCCGAAGCCCGCGCCCAGCAGTGTCAGACCGGCCAGCGGCACGAAGGCGCTTCCTCGCGCCACCCCGTAGAGCATCAGGAACAGGCAGGCGAATACCAGCGCGGGGCCCATATCCTTTTGCAGGAAGAAGAATACCAGGCAGAGGGCGACCGAAACCAGCACGGGCAGCGTGTACTCCACCGGCGGGATATCGAGGCGCGAGGTCAGCGCGGCGAGCGTAGGGCGATTCTCGCGCGCGTGGCGCAGCACATCCCAACAGCGCGCGAAATATCCCGCCAGGAAGAACACCAGCAACACGCGGATGATTTCCACCGGCTGGAAGCCGAATAGGTTTACTTTGGCGTCGCTAGAGCCCGGGCCAGTGCCAAATAGCACCAGTAGCACCGACAGACCGAAGCTGGCCAGCAGCGGCACGAAACTCAACTTGCCGGCGATCCGTTCGTAATGGAACCCGCTGAGCACCGCCAGAACCACCGCGCCCGCCGCCGCGCCCTGCGCGAAATCCACGAACAGCAGGTTGTCGCGCACCGGGTCGCGCAGGCTCACCATGAGAATCAACCCGATGCCGCTCAGGGTCAGGAGCGCGGGCAGAAACATCTGGTCGCCCTGAAACCCGCGCAGGCTCCAGAACAGATGCACCGCCCAGAAGGCGCCGAAGAAGATGCCGCACCATAGATAGAAGGCGTGCTGGAACTGCGCCGGGTTCCGCACCACCACCAGCGGCTTCAACTGGCGGAATTGCTCGTTGGTCAGCAGCTTCGCGCGCACGATGCCGCCGACGTTCGGGAG
>JANYJN010000477.1 GCA_025358475.1 Candidatus Solibacter sp. | reverse complement strand
CACGGCGTGCTGGGACATTCGTAACACTACTATCCATCGGTTTCTTCGCGCGTCGTGACGATTTCCATGCGGCCCAGCCCGAAGGGCGAAAGATAGTAGTCCAGTGCGCCAGCACTGGGAGAAAGACGGTCCCGCCTCAGCCCCGGAACGGGGCGGAAGAACCAACGCGGTGGTCCTTTCTTACGCCCCGTTCCGGGGCTGGCAACCGCGCCCGCCTGCTCCCCACGGCTGTGCGCCGTGGGCTACTATCTTTCGCCCTTCGGGCTCTGCGAGCTATCCCGTCCGAGACTTGCCGCCATGTGGGGCACCCGATGCCACAATTGGTTGGGCGGACCCCCTAGTCCGCGCGGGGAGTCCCGCAGCCGGAACAATGGCGTCAGCATCATGCAAGGTGCGAGCAGGCCGACGGGGGCTTCGGCCGCGGACCGGGGCGGTGGCGGGTATGCTGCTGGTGCTGACGCCGCTAGTGGCGCAGCGGCCGTTCCGCCAGTATCCCGGGCGCGAGTATGAAAGTTTCCCCCTGCCGCACGATTATCAGGATAAGGCGGAGTGGGTGTTTGGGCGCCTGATGTATCCGGCGGCGATGTTCGGAGGCCGGGGTTTTGGGCGGGGGCGGTTCGGGGTGGACTGGACGCAGGGATATTCCAGTTGGACGACGGACTATCCGCGCTCTGACCGGCATTTCTCGGAGGCCATGCGCCGGCTGACGCGGGTACACAGCCGCAGCGTGGAGCAGCCGGTGAACTTGGACGAAGGCGACGTTTACGATTGGCCGTTTCTGTATGCGGTGGAGGTGGGTCACTGGGATCTCACCAATGCGCAGGCCAAGGCGCTGCGCGAATTCATCGACCGCGGCGGGTTTTTCATGTGTGACGATTTCCATGGCACGCGGGAGTGGGAAGTTTTTCAGGCCAGCATGCGGCGCGTGTTTCCGGACCGGGCGATTGTGGACCTGAAGAACCAGGACGCGATCTTCCACACGATTTATGACCGGGACGACCGCTACCAGGTTCCGGGCGAGCAGTACGTGCGTAGCGGCCGGACCTACGAGTACGATGGATACGCGGCGGCGTGGCGGGGCATCTACGACGACAAGGGCCGGTTGCTGGTGGCCATCTGCCACAACATGGACCTGGGCGATTCGTGGGAGCACGCGGACAATCCGGAGTACCCGGAAAGATTCTCGGCGTTGGGGATACGGATCGGGATCAACTACGTGATTTACTCGATGACGCACTGAGGGGGGCACGCAATAATAACTCCACATCGGCTGCGTCGGCTATGTGGCGCCGGCACTCGTGCCGGCCGCGTCCCGAAGAGTCGGGACGCGGCATGGTTTTAAGGGGGGCACGAAGAAGGCGGAGCCGGAACCAGACAGGCAGCCGCTTCACGCCGGAGCCGCAAGCGCGGGCGGCTGCTCGGGTCAATTGAGGGGCGGAGGGGCGACCTTCAGGACGTTGAAATACTCGTACAAAAACTTTGGGCCACAGATGAACACGGATAAACGCGGATAAGCATTTTGTGTTGGGCGCCTTCCCCGAAGATGAAAGAGGAGCATGTCCGAGCTGCGCTCGGATTGGCAGGCTGAAGCCTGCCCCACCTACACCAAAAAGAACTCGCCCTCGGCGACGATGGCGGCGGGGCCGGTGAGGTAAACGTCGCCGTCGAAGCGCAGATCGATGGGCCCGGCGGGCGTCAGCACGCGCACGGGCGAGGTGGCAATTCCGCGCGCCACCGCCATGGCGGCCGCCCCGGTGGACCCGGTACCGCTGCTCATGGTCTCGCCGGCCCCGCGCTCCCAGAACCGCACCTCTATGGTGTGCTGGTCGACCGGCTTCACGAACGACACGTTGGTGCGATTCGGGAAGTGCGGGTGGCGTTCGATTTCGGCGCCCAGCGCGCGCCAGTCGAAATCGAAGTGCTCCACCGGCACCGCGCATTGCGGATTGCCCACCGAAAGCAGGGCAACGTCGCGCGGGCCCGAGGGGAGTTCCAGCGGAAAACTGGCCGCGGTGACTTCGGGGCGGCCCATGTTCATTTCGAATTCGAACTCCAGCGCGCGGCGTTTCAGCAGGCGCAAGGTCTTGACGCCGGCGCCCGTGCGCACGCGCACCACGCCCGCCGCGTGGCCGTGGCGAATCAGAAATGCGGCGGCGCAGCGCGTGCCATTGCCGGACATCTCGGCGCTAGAGCCGTCGGAATTGTAGAGCTGAATTGTGCCTTCGGCCTCGGCGTCGCCCGGCGGATCCACCAGCATCCACCCGTCGGCGCCGATGCCGGTGTGGCGGTCGCAGATGGCGCGCGCCAGTGCGGCGTGATCGCTTGTCTCCGGATCTGGCGCGTCGCGCCGCCAGGTGAAGAGGAAATCGTTCATGGCGCCGTGCGTTTTGGTGAAGGGAATCTTCATTTGGGGATGGGCTCGACTTCCACCGCCGTGCCGTAGGCCAGGACTTCGGTGACGCC
>JANYJN010000359.1 GCA_025358475.1 Candidatus Solibacter sp. | reverse complement strand
ATCCCGACGTTGCCTCCGCTGGTAACCGAAATTGCGCTGTTGTTCGGGTAGCTCGGCCAGGCCGCTTGGCCCCATGCGGCGCGCGGCGCCGCCGTCCACAGTAGGGCCAGGGCGGCGATCATGCCTCCCCAGCGGACCTTCAGGTATGAGCATGAACGAATCATTTCTGTCTTTCCTCCCAACATGAATTCCTCGCGGCCGCCGATAAGCGGCCGACCTGAGCCGAACCCCGCGAGGCGCGAACGAAGGTAACCTGCCCCGCTGCCCATAACCGGCAGTCCAGGAGATTCGCATGATTACCGCAAGTTCCACCTCGCCCAACACGAAACTCGAACGGAAACTCGACGCCTTCGCCCAGCACCTCTGCGCGCGGCGCGGCTTGGCCGAATGCACCATCCAGGACTACACAGGCACCATCCGCCGCCTGTATCCAACCATCGGGCTGAATCCACCCCATCACGTTCTGGACTCGCTCATCGTCAAAATGCGCAAGGCTGGCGCGTCGTACAGCCATGTGGTCAACACTTCGCTCGCGCTGGAACGGTACACCGAGTTCATCGGCAACCCCATCCAGCTCGGCCGCCCCAAGAAACCCAAGCGCATCATCCGCGGCACTCTGACCGAAGCCGAAATCACCCTTATGCTTGCCGCCTGCCGGAACATCCGCGAGCAGGCCATCCTGACTCTGCTCGCCTACTCCGGGCTGCGCAACAAAGAGCTGTGCGGCCTCAAAATCGCCGACGTGGACGTCGCTTCGCAGATTGTTCATGTCCATGGCGGCAAGGGGCAGAAGGACCGCGACGCGTTCATTTCCCCGGCCTGCGCCGGCATGGTGCTCAAATATGTTCAGAGCGAACGCCCTGGCGCTCGGCCCGAGGCCCCGTTGTTTGTCACGGTCCAGAAGGGTAATCCCTACGGGACGCAGGACCTCCGCAAACTGGTCCATGTCGTGGCCAGGAGGGCGCATATCCAAAAGCGCGTCTGGCCGCACCTGTTTCGACATTCGCTCGCAACCAACATGCTCATCCGCGGCGCGCATATCCTCGCAATCAAAGAACAACTCGGCCACGCGTTCGTTGAGACGACGATGGTATACCTCCACGCGGTCCCCACTGCCATGCAGGGCCAGTACCGGTTCTTCTCGCCGAGCTACCTGTGATTCACAGCGTCGCATTCGACCTCAGGGCAACTTCCCCAGCACGGTAAACGTGAAGCTCTTCGGATTGGCATCTCCGGTCACGTGCTGAAACGCCTGCTGGCTGGCATTCGTGGGAAGGGCCACTCCGTTGGCGTCGCCGAGCTTCAAATCGTGGCTGGCGATGTAGAAGTTCAGTGCGATGTCGCGCGGCACCGGAAGTCGGTATCTGTACGTGGGTATGCTGGCCTGGGGGCCAGCAACGCCCGTCGGGCTGGCCACAGCGCGGGCCGGATAGTACATCCCTTTTGGTCCCCATACGCCCACATTCAGGTCCGGGCGGCGGCCATCCTTCGTTAATTGGCCGAGAGCCTTCTGCGCATCGTTTACCTGGACGTTCAGAACCGAAGCGGGCGTAAGCGAGATCTTGATTCCGGCCGCCGCCTGCCCCGCTCCGATAACAACTGCCGCAGGAGTTCCATTCCATTCGCACGGGTTCAGGTATTGATCGCCGGATGCCTGTACGCAAACCAAGTAGTTGCCCGGCGTGAGTCCTTGAATCTGGTAGGCACCATCGCCGCCCGATTTCGTGTTCCTGGTGAACGGCGGGGTGCCCGCGCGGCTGGCGGTGACCAGTGCGGCGGGAACAGGCTTCAGGGTCTTGGCATCCACAAGCGTTCCTTGGATGCTGCCTGTTCCTGTCTGGCCAATCGCGACCGTGACCGCGAGCAATAGTATTACGACGCATTTCATCAGCTTCTCCTCCTCGTTGCCGCAACCCCGCGCCGGGCTTCGGAGCGCTGCGGATGGCGAGCACCGCCTGTCGGAATTCTGGTAGGGATGACGCGACCAGTGGAAGTGACCGGCCCTGCTGGGGCTTGAATCGCGGAGCCGGAAAGCAACGGCAACGCGGCGGCACGAAAGTTCCTGAGCATGTGCAAGTTCGAACTTCAGCAAGTATGAGCAGCACGCCGTGCTTATGCCGCCGCTGTGGCTATCTCTCGCCACCGTTCCGTCGCTTATGTTTCTACCACCGCCATTTTAAGCGGAAAAAGATATCTTGATCTCTTTTTCAGGCCGATGCAACATCGGATGTGCTGTTTTTTTTGTTTTTTTGTGTGACGAAGCGGCCCTCGATATTTTCAATCGGGAATGGGAACGGACGCAGGTTTGCGCCAGTTAGGCTCCAAAACAATACTCAATTTTGCTCGTGGTGTTCTTGCTCGTGCGAACCCAGGCTGGAGGTGTGGGTGCCAGCAGAGAGATCCCGGCGAACTACGCACGGTTCTTCCGTGCGTTGGGGCACCGCGTTCGGGCCTACAGGGTGGAGCGGAATCTGACCCAGGAGGACATGATTTTGTATGGGTTCAGTGTCCGTCATTGGCAAATGGTCGAGGCTGGCCGACCGATTACGTTGTTCACACTGCTTCGAATCTGCGAGACCTTCGACGTCGGACCGGAAGAACTGGTAGACGGATTGTCCCGCCATCTTCGCAAGCGGCGCAGGGAATGACTGACCCGGTCGGAAGTCAATCGAGGAAGCATGCGGCCTGCGCAACCGCCGCCGAGCTATTTCCTGCCCCGGCTTACGTCCCACGCTCTCCCTTTGGCGCTCGATAGGGCGCCAGTCGTTCCATCGCGGCGTCCGTTTCGGCCAGAACGTCCGGGCTTGGACGACCACCCCACCAACCGAAATATACTGCATTCCCGCCGCTCTCGTACTCCCGAAACCGTATACGCAATGCGAGTACGGCTGGCGTTGGAGCACCTCCCCCTACTGCCCCGAAACCCGCTGAACTGAAACGGCTTACGCAGCATCACGAGACCCTGTTCTATACAGTCCTGCGTCGAAAACCGCCACGCTTCACGGGAAAAGCAGTTTGAGACTTGCCAGAATCGAACAATTGAATTGTCGGACGACGCTAACGCCGATCTTGTTCGGGGCCCACCGGCTAAAACGGAAGTTTCTGGGAATGTTGAACAGCGGCGGCGGATGGGACCGGGGAACGCGCAACTGGGTTGCGGCGATGGATCGGGTCGCCATGCGATGTGAAACATCAATCGAGGCACGAGTCAGAACCAGAACGGAGCGTCGCAGACCGATCTGAGATTCACGCGGTCCAGGCACCGCATATTACGAAGGGTTACTGGGACTCCTCAATCATGCACCTCCACCTTCTCGGTCCCAATCAGGTTTTGAAGTTCTTCTTCCACAGTGGGCAAGCGCCCCTCGGTGTCCGCTCCTCAATCCACACAGCGGCGGCTCGCGCAGGCGTTCGCGTCAGCGTCAAAGTGCGCGGCGCGGTCGTGTACATGTGGAAAACAGGGACGCGCGAGAGCACCGCGATCCATTTACGCCGACCGGCTATCGTGTGCGAGGTATGCGGAAAGGCGATAGTCCCCCGTTCCCGGCACCGCCAAGCAGTTCGTCTGCGCGGGCAAAGGCAACCAGAAGAGCGAGTGCCAGAAGAAACGGCGCTGCGCGCGAGAACTCGGCATATCAATCGAGGAGGCCGCGGTGCGGCTCCGGCGGCGAGCGAGGACGGATGAAGAACCCAGGTAAGACGCGACGCGATTTCGCAGTTGGCGACACGGTGCTCGTTTCCGGCCTGCCCGGGGAGGTGCTGGGCGAGGTGCTGGAAGCATCCAGCCCGGACGAGATGCCCGACCTTGGCCCCGGCTCGTGCTCGAGGGAAGCGCTGGACGTGATGCGCGAGATGCGCGTCGATGTCATGCTGCTGATCGCTCACCAGCACGATGGGCGGCCGGTCTGCTTCTGGGCGGTTCACAACCCAAACGGGTGGTTCGATCTGCATGGCCAGAAGCTCACAGTATTGAAGGGATATGCGGTTGACCTGCCAATCACAACGGAGAACTGAACAACGTAAGCGAAGAGCCGGGAGGTGGACGAGTGCAGACAACCATGGAGGACGCACGGCCTGCGTGAGAAGTGAAACAAACCACCACGGCGGCGATGCAGCGGGGCCTCGGCAGGGCTGTGGTCGAACTGCGCGCGAGGATGCATTGGGGCCAACTCGACCTCGCGGATCACATCGCCAAGAGTCCGGGCGGCGCGGTCATGGCCGCGCCCGACCAGGAGGTGATTTCTCGGTGGGAGAACGGCGTTCAGGCTCCATCGCCAATCTACCGGGCGGCGCTCGCCAGGATCGCCGCCAAACACAAGCACGACGATCTGGTCGTTACGTTTCGCGCTCCGGTGAGCGCGTGGCGGCTGGTGGCGCAGGTCAGCAAGTTGGCGGGCGATGACAAATAACAACGGGCGCTTCGAGAACGTCCTGCTCGAACTCCGGAAGGAGTTGCCCCACGAAGTACAAACCGGAGTGCCGATCCGGGTGAGTTGTGAGATTTTGGGCCGGTCGTCTAATGGCTAAGACATGGGCCTGTGCAGCCTTGAACGGCGGTTCGATTCCGTCCCGGCCAGCCAATTACACGAGAGGTGGTGAACGATGCGAGATCCTATCGAGAACGTAAAGACGGCACTGCGCAATGCGGGTGCGGTTTACAAAGGCGGCGGATCTACCAAGGGTTCGACCTGGGTATTCCCCGATGGTGAAGAGTTCCTGTTCGAGCGGAAAGCAGGAAGCCCTTCGATTGATGCCCGGGTCGCCAGTCGAAAGCTCAATCAGATCCTGGCGCGCCGTAGCGAACAGGTCGAGGAGGAACCGGCGGTGCAG
>JANYJN010000346.1 GCA_025358475.1 Candidatus Solibacter sp. | reverse complement strand
TTATTGGCGTCGTTGAGCAACGGCACACCGAGGCCCGTGGCATAAATGTAGATCAGCTCGCCGGGGACCGCCGGACTCTGCGGCGTTACCAGAGAGCCCCCCACGGCGGCGCAGCACAACTGGCTGCCGATGGTGTTCATGAGGACGGAGGCTCCTGAACTGGCGCTGGCATTGTAGGGCATACCGTTGCCATCGGGTCCCTCTACGCGCGCCGTCAGGATGATGCGCTGGAACTCGCCGGAGGGAGCGGCGGTGACTTTCGGATCCTGGTTGATCAGGTTGACAAGCGCATCGCGGATGCCGGTTATGGTGTCGCCGGTTTGCACGGTGTAAGTGTAACTGCGGCTTTCGATGCCGACGGTGGCAGTGTCACCGGCGGTGGCGGTTCCGTCCACCGAGACGATTCCGGTGGCGCTGCTGGAAGCGTGATAGACAAGACCTTCCGACGGCTTGGTGCCCGGCTTGGCGTAGATCCCGGGGCTGGCGGGGACGATGGTTACGGCCACGGGTGTGGTGACTATCACGTTGCCGTCGTCACTTTCGGAGCGGACATAGGCGCTGATGCTGGTGGTGTCGCCGAGTTCCCAGGGAATCTGCGCGTTCACGGTGGTGGGCGAGACCAGTGTGAGCGGCGCCGCGATACCGTTGAAATAGACCTGGGTGCCACCGAGTTTGGTGGGCAGCGCTTTCTGAGTGAGGTTTGCCGAGGCGGTATGGTACGAGAGATTGGTGCCCATCACGGAGACGATGCTGCCGGGGGCGATGGAGGACGCATCTCCGCCACCCGACAGGGTGAGGCCGCCGGCCGACGCGGTGACGTGGGGCGAGCTGGCGTTAGAGGCCGCGTTGAGGGCCACGTTGACGGTAATCTTATTGCCATCCGTGCCGGATATCCTGGAGGTCAGGATGACCTCATTGGTGGGCAGGTCGGGAGTAGCGTACACGTTGGCATCGCCGGCGCCGTTGTTGGCGGCATTGACGGCCGTGGCCAGAGCGGTGACGATGGTGCTGAGGGTGTCGGTGGCAACGACGGTGTATTTGTAATCGGCGCCGCCGGTGACGCTTAGTTTGCCGGCACTGTCTTTAGACTGGGTTCCGCCGACATTGAGGTCGATGGAGTCGCCGGCTTGAATGAGGCCGCCGAAGCTCACGCGGCCGCGGGCCAGGATATTCAAGCTCGCGGAATTGACCACACCGGCGTAGGGAACGGTATTCTCGCCCATCGAGTATACGGTGATGCGGCGGTTGTAGGCATCGCTGACGTACAGGTTGACGCCATCCCAGGCGAGGGACATGGGGGTGCGGAGGGAATCGACGGCGTCGGAAGCCTGGTTGACGCTGCCGCCGACCTGGCCGATCACGAGGTTGGCGGAAGCGCCATTCGTGGTGGGAATGGTGTTGAACACCAGAACGCGGTCATTGCCGCCATCGGCGATGAAGAGCCGGTTGTTGGCCGCCAGCGCAAAACGGGGAAAGCTCAACGTGGCCTTGCAGGAATCGGGATAGGTGGGGTTGCTATTGGCGTCCGTGCCGTTGGACGCCGTACACAGGACGGCAGTCTCTTTGGGGGGCACCGCGGTGGGATCGATTGAAAAGGAGTTATTGGCGATGGAACTGACCAGGTCCGGTTGGCCGACCGCCACGTCGGCGGGAACGCCGTTAGCGGTGGGAATGGAGTTCCAGATAAGCACACGGTTGTAGCCCAGGTCGGTGACGAAGACGTGGACGCCGTCGGAACTGACGGCGACGGGGTTGAGCAACAGGCTGGCGGTGACGCTGCTACTCTGCTGAGTGAGGTCGGATTGGACGAAGGTGGTGAAACTGGGCGCGCCGAGCACTACATCGGCGGCCGCGCCATTGCTGGTGGGGATGTTGTTGAAGATGAGGACGCGGTTATTGGCGGTGTCGGCGACGTAGAGGCGGCCGTTCTGAATCCACACTCCCTGGGGGCCGCGCAGGGACTTGGCATTGGGGACATTGCCCGGTACGGAAGTGGACTTGAAGTTGGGCTGTCCCACGACCACATCGGCGGGCGCGTTGTTGGTTGTAGGAATGCGGTTCCAGATGAGCACGCGGTTGTGGTCGGTATCGGCCACCACCAGGTGAACGCCATCGGAGGCGATGGCGGTAGGCAGGCGCAGGGTGGTGCTGGTGGCCCCAAAGCTCAAGGTGGTAGTGGTGAAATCCGGTTGTCCCAGGACGAGCGTGGCCTGACCGACACAGACCGGGCACTTGGTGGAGTAGGCCAGCGGGTCGGTGGGCGCGGGCAACATGCCGGAAAGATTCTGGTAGAGGAGCACGCGGTGATTGGTGGGCGAGGCTCCGACGCGATTCGAATCGGCGACGAACAGAGTGTCGGCGGCGTAGGCAAGTCCGCTGGCGGCGCCGAGAATGATGTCGCTGGAATTGGAATCCTGGGAGGTGAAGGTAGTCTGCCCGATGACCAGGCGTGCGGCCTGTCCCGTGGTAAAGTCAGCGGCGCATAAGGCGGCCGCGGAGAATAAGAATATGGAGATGCACTTCATGCGCAATGTCTTTGGCCCTAAAAGCATGGATCTAGAATTCTCAATTATAGCAAGGCTTTCCGCCGGCGCCGAATGATGCCGTTGTGTCACACGGGTGTGCCCAATCGGCACGCCCTGGGGAGCGAAATAGATGAACAACAAGCACTTTGGCGGTTCATGGCGATCCATAGAGCAAGGAGGATGCCAAGTGGGGGGAGCGCTTCACGTTCTGGGGATTTCGCGGTATAGGCGCGGGATTTGCGCCCGAACGGTTCTTAACCCTGCCTAACCCGGCGAAGTTGGAACCAAACAGGGGAGCGCCTTCAACGCAGAGACGCGGAGGAGCAGAGGCGCGGACGACGTCCGTGGTGAATGGGATGGGAAATTTGGGGGTCGGGGTGCATCAGGGCTGTGCAGGCTGGTTCTTGACGCGGAGACGCGGGCGCGGAGGAAAGAGTTCCGAGCTGCGCTCGGATGGACAAGGCGGAGCCTTATCCCACTCAGGCCAGGATATCGAGGAGCTTCTTTTGCATTTTGTCGCCCAGTTGAAACACCTGGGCACTGGCCTGAAACTGATTGCGTGCGGCGAGCAGGTTGACCGCTTCTGTGCTGAGGTCAACGGAATCCGGCCGTTGGGTGGGTGGGGTGGATTGGGTTGAGACGCCGGCGATACGTTGGGCCGTCCTCTCAAACGAGCTCTGGGCAATCTGCATGCCGCCCAGTGCGGCGTTCATTACATCCATGAGGGGCTTATCGGCCGCTTTTCAGAAACCTTGAAGCGGTGTGAAACCGCACATGCCGTGGACTTCGCCGTTTCGTTATTGTAGAAGAGATGCAGAAGAAACGGCTCGGCAACAGCGATATGGAGTTAACCCCGATGGGCGTGGGGGCGTGGGCGATGGGCGGCGGGGGATGGGCGTTCGCGTGGGGACCTCAGGACGACGAGCAATCGATTGCCGCTATCCACCGGGCGCTGGATGGTGGCGTGAACTGGATCGATACGGCGCCGGTCTACGGACTGGGGCATTCCGAGGAAGTGGTGGCGCGCGCCCTGGAAGGCCGCTCGAATAGGCCCTACGTGTTCACCAAATGCTCACGGCCGTGGAATGAAAAGCGAGAGATTCAGCGGGTGCTGAAGCCCGAATCCATCCGGCGGGAGTGCGAGGACAGTCTACGCCGGCTGAAGGTGGACGCGATCGACCTGTACCAGATCCACTGGCCGGAGCCGGATGAGGATGTGGAAGAGGCGTGGGAGACGTTGGCGCGACTGAAGGAAGAAGGCAAGGTGCGCTGGATAGGCGTCTCCAACTTCAGCGTGGCGCAACTGGAGCGGTGCCGGACGATAGGGCCCATTACATCGCTGCAGCCGCCCTATTCAGCGGTGTCCCCGGAGACGCAGGACGAGCTACTGCCGTACTGCCAGGAGCACGGAATCGGCGTACTGGTGTATTCGCCGATGAAGTCCGGGTTGCTGGCCGGCAAGATGACGCGGGAACGGGTGGCGGCCATGCCGGAAGACGATTTCCGGCGGCGCGCCCCGGCCTTCCAGGAACCGCAACTGACGCGAAACCTGGCGCTGGCGGAAGTGATGCGGCAAGTGGGCGCGCGGCACGGACGTTCGGCGGGAGAAGTGGCGATCGCGTGGACGCTGCGCCATCCGGCGGTGACGGCCGCGATTGTCGGCATGCGGAGCGCGGAGCAGGTGGATGGGGTGGTGGGGGCGCTGGAATTCCGGTTGTCGGCGGAGGAGATCGCGGAGATTGATGCGGCGGGGCGGGGGTAAAGCTGGGACGGCGTGAAGGTGGGCGGCTCACTCAGTGGCTCACTCAGTGGCTCACTCGGTGGCTCACTCGGTAACGGCAGGGTTCCGCCGGAGTACGTTTTTGATTAGCGATCCAAGCTCCAGGAACTGCTCCAGGTCAGTTGGTTTGGAGAAATAGGCAGAGGCGCCCAGATCGATCGCCGTCGCCCGATCCAAGTGCGAAAGGGAGGAGCTGATCACGATCACCGGCACCTGACTCCATTTAGAGCACTCCCGAAGACGCTGCAAGACTTGATCGCCGCCGATTTTCGGAAGGTTGAGATCAAGAACGGCGAGCGTGGGACAGCGGGCAAGAGCATCCGCTTCCGTATGCTCTATAAAGCGCACAGCGCTCTCGCCATCTTGGACCACATAAATCTCGCAGGGGACACCATGCCGCTTCAGCGCCAGGCGAATGAGGTGGACGTCGGCAGGGTTGTCTTCCGCAATCAGCAGTAAATCAGGCTTTCGTTCCCACCGGTCTTGGCCGTCAGTCATGTTCAAGATCCTATACACTGTCCGGCAGGTGGCCGGCAGGGAGCGTGAAGTGGAATGTGGCGCCGTGGCCCTCGGTAGATTCAACCCAGATGCGACCGCGGTAGTGCTCAATAATTTTCTTGCAGATGGCGAGTCCAATGCCCGTACCCGGAGAGGGGTGATGCGGATGAAGGCGTTTGAAGACGCCGAAGATTTGGGAATGGTATTGCTCGGCAATACCGATGCCATTATCGGACACGGAAAATTCCCATTCGGCCTCCCGGCGCACGGCCGCAATATTGATCCGCGGCTGTTGCCCGCTACGATACTTCAGGGCATTTCCAATCAGGTTTTGAAAGAGCTGGACCATGTGAATCTCCTGCGCGCAAACAACTGGCAAATCAGTGGCCACAATGAGTGCGCCGGTCTCTTCAATACTCAGCCGGAGATTGGCGAGGGCGATTTCGAGAGCAGTCCCGCAATTCGCCCCGTCCAAGGCGCCGGATACGTCCGTGGCACCAGCTTGAGTATACGCAAGCAGGTCGCGCACGAGGGCTTCCATACGGCGCGCTCCCTGAATTGTATAACCGAGATACTCGGCGATTTCCTGGTCGGACTCATTCTCCAGCTTGCGGCCCAGGAGTTGGCTGTAAATGGCGATCATGCGGAGAGGCTCCTGCAGGTCGTGACTCGCCGAATAGGCGAATTGTTGCAGGCCCTCGTTGGCCTGTCGCAGTTCCTCTATTACACGCTTCTGATCGTCGATATCGGTGGCAGTGCCGAACCATCGGGTGATCTGGCCGTCTGCGTTCTTGACGGGCAACGCCCGGCCCAGGAACCACCGGTAGCGCTGCGTCACGCGATCCCAGAAGCGATACTCGATCTCATAGCGTTGTCCGGAGCGAACGGCACCGTACCAAGTATCGAAACAATACTGCGCATCGTCAGGGTGAAGGATGGGCACCCAACTTTGATCTCCGCATTCTTCCCGAGGAAAACCGCTGAACTCGTACCAACGCTCGTTGTAATAGTCGAGGTATCCGTCAGGGCGCGCGCCCCAGACCATCTGGGGCATAGAATTGGCGAGTTCTCGAAAGTGCCGTTCGCTGCGCCGGATGGCTACCTGCGCGCGGGTCCGTTCCGTAACGTCCAAAGCGGCTACCGTCACGCCGAGGACCGCGCCATCGGCTACCAGCGGTTCCACCGTGATGTCGTATACCTCTAAGCTGGCACCGATGTGGAGCGTAATCTCCTTACGCTCACCTGTGCCGCGATCGAGGACCCGTTGTTTCAATTCGATGAGTTCTCGAACCTCCTCGGGAGCGAAAAGCTCGTCATCCCTTCTTCCAAGCAGTTGCTCGACGGGAATGCTGGAATGAGGGCGTTGGATCCAGGTGTAGCGAAGGTCGCGGTCGGCGGTATAGAGAAATACCGGTGCATTCTTCAGGGTCACGCGGAGGCGCTCCTGACTGTCGGCTAGAGTTATGGCGGCCAGGCGCTGCTGCGTGACGTCGCGAAAGATCAGAACGGCGCCGGAGATGGCTCCCCTCTCATCATGCAAGGGAGTGCCGCGGCCGGTGATGAACCGCTCCCTCCCCTCACGGGGGATGAGCAACGCCTGACTCCCTAAGATGGTTGTCCTCCCTTCCGACAAGACTTCGGAAACGGGATTGCAGAGGCCCTCTCTGGTGATTCCGTTCACAACTCCAAAGGCCTCCTGGACAGGGCGGCCTTTCGCCTCAGATTCTTTCCAGCCGGTTAGTTCCTCAGCTACGGGATTCAGGAAAGTGATTTCGCCGGCCGCATTGGTGGCCAGAACCCCTTCGCCGATGCTCGCAAAAATGGCGCGCAGCCACTCCCGGTGGCCGTGCAAAATGGCCTCGCTTTGGCGCCTTACCGTGATCTCGGCGTTAAGCTGTTCGATGCGTCTGGTCAGGGTGCGAAAAGCGGACGACGCCTTAGCTTTTTCACACAACCGTAAGACCAAAAAGCCCGGCGCCAGCTGGTTTGCCGGAGTACACACTCCCCCTTCCACCTGGCACTCGACGGTGGTGCCGCCATCGACGCAAAACACCAAACCGCCAGGCAGGAGCTTACGGCTGCGCTCCCAGGTCTTGAAGAGGCGCGTGAGTTTTTCATCCGCGTCCAGGGTGATGGCGCGAAGGGTCTGGCCTAACAATCGGGATTGCGGGCAACGAAGGAGCTCCGCGGCTGCGGCGTTGGCCGAAAGCAATACCCCGTCGCTACGCACCAGCAGTACCGGTTCGGGAAGAATATCGAACAACTGCCGGAACGGATCAGGTGTCATCCAGGTCTCCGAGCGTCTGATGTTGTGCTGTTGGGCACAATCCCTTCCTCACGGCCGGGGCTCCGACGAGAGCCCCGAGCTTCAGCGAGCGGGTTTGCGGTAAGACCAAATCCATTGGTCGGGGCACTAGTCGCTGGCTCGAAAATACTCTCGACCGTGAGCCGCCTGGGCCTCGGGCGTCGGCGTAAGATAAATCACAACCCGGCAACCGGGATGCCCCGCGGCGATGGTTTCCTGAAGTTCGACTTTGGCGTAACCCAAGTTTTCACCCGCAATGGTCCCGAACACATTAGAAGTCATCATGCACATGGAGGCGCGACCGCTGACTTTGTCGCCGAAAGGACAACGGCGGTTGCCCAGCACTATCTTGTCTTCAGTGTCCTCGATGATGTGAAAATCGCCTTCAATCCTGCGTTTGAGATCGACCAGCACGTGCGGCAATTGTTGCCGCGTCAGCCGGTCGACCCGGAATGCAGCGCGATAGTCCCGGTTAATCTGCTCCCCGACATTTTGCCCGACGACGCTGATATAGCCGGAGGCGGCTTCGATCCCCACCACGTCCTCCAAAGTCCCAGACAGCTCTCGTATCAGGGTGCGAAGGAAAATGTCGCGATCTAAGGGCACTGGTAAACTTATGGCGTCGGGTGCGTTCGAAAGTGCTGGCATCAAATCTCCAAGAATTCGCAAATCACCGGGTGCGACCGGTGGGTGGAGCACGCCACAAGCCAAACGGAAGGCACGCCGCGAGAGGCCATCCGCCTGTCAGAAAACGTCGAAGGGCTCGCAGGCGCCGGATCTATGCGAAAACGGCGGACTGCGATGCATGGTAATGGTGCCGGGCCAGCCGCAGGACTTCTTCAGCCTCGCCCGGCAAATTTTTCCTGATCCAGAGAATTGTGCTCTCGGCCTTCGGGACCACGCCCCACGACGACCGATGGTGGGCTGCCATGGTCCGGCAGACCTGGTGGGAGCCGGTTCCCAATATTTCGCCCAAAGCAAGATAGATCGCCATCTCCATTTCCGAATCGTCGCCGGTGGGAAGCAGGTGTGTGTGATCGCACAATATTGCGTCGATACCGTTCATCTGGAACTGCGGGTCAAAGATATCGATCGGGTAGGCGCAGAAAAGGCTAAAGCCCCCAGCGGACAGAAGCTCGTTCCAAAAACCCTCCAGCGAGATTGCCGCGGAGTATTCGCCCATGGTCCAAAGCTGCCCCACCATTTCGCCATAAGCCCCAAGAGTGACGCCATTTCCAGTGGGCCAGAGGCGGTCAATCGCTCCTCCCAGCGTGTTCTTAAAACGCAACCAATCCGGCTGGCCGTGGATCATGAATTGAGCGAGAGTTTTTCGACAGTCAAGGAGAAGCAGACCGCCGCTTTCGACGGCCGCTTCCGGATCGATTGCGAAAGCTTCGATTTCACGGCAGAAGGCTTCATTGTGCTCGCTGCTGGCGATTACCAGTTGCGGGTCGCCTCGCCGCAAGCCCTCCGCGAGATAGCGCCCAACGTTACGGGCGAGCGGACGCGGGTCGGAATACAGTTGGACGAAATGACCGTGAGGAGCCGGTTTTTCAAGGACATCATCCCAGATGGACATACATATTACTCACGCGAAAGCGTGCCCCTGGTTTTCAGTATACGCCATAGACGAATCATGTCCCGGCTAATGACGGCAAGAAACAAACGGACGGGGTGTGGCGGGCAAACTTGCCAGCTTTGTGCGGTCCCGCCCGCGATCCAGGTGGGCGGCCGGAATTTGCCCGCATGGGCCGCATTTGCGCTGGCGCTGTGTTGCCCCGGCGGAGTAGACTAATCATCATGTCCCACGAAACCTCTATCCGCGTTTTAGTGGTAGACGACGAAGAGACACAACTCCATTTGCTGGCGGAAATGGTGGCTGCACTGGGATTCGCGGCGGAGACCGCTTCCGATGGACAGGAAGCGATGGAGGCGCAGGCTAAATCTCCCGCGGACGTCATCGTAACCGACTTGATGATGCCCAGGATGGACGGGTTCGGCCTGCTCCGGGGCCTCCAGGCCGAGGGGGACACCACGCCCACAATCGTCTTGACGGGCTTCGGCAACATTGAGAAGGCGATCTCTATCGTTCACGATCTCAAGGCGTT
>JANYJN010000324.1 GCA_025358475.1 Candidatus Solibacter sp. | reverse complement strand
GTGTAGTAACCACCGTAGGCCGGGCCCCAATACGGACCCCAATACGGCCGGTAATAACCGCCATAATACGAAGGACCGACCCTTGCGAACCCGCGGACGGCGGCCGGCGCGCTCATTGGCGCCAGGGCCATCAGTGTAACTGCCAGCATCAACAATCCCTTTTTCATTTTCTAAACCTCTGGCTGATTATCAGCAATTGCCTTGCCAAATAGCAAGTCCATTTTTGTCAATGCTTTAGCTTCATGCTTATAGGCTGCGATTGGCCGTGGTCCACCGTATTGGCCGAAAGCAGCCACCGGGGGAGGGCAGTCCGACTACCACCGTGGCGCGCGCACTCCTGCGTGCGACGTCGGCACTATTGCCGACGCCCGCTACACACAGGGCTGTAAGGCGTCGAGTGGACACTCAACGCTGTACGCAGGAGTGCGTGCGCCACGGCGGCAACTGCGAAGTTATTCCTGCGTGGTGCCTGAGCACACAGTTCCACTGAGAAGCTGAGAAAGAGGCGGCCCGCAAGCGGGCGTTGGCAGGCTGAAGCCTGCCCCACCAATCGCAGGCAAAAGACTTGCCGTTGGTGGCACAGGCGGTTTCGCCTGCGAACAACTCCCATCCGGGCCGCACGTGACCGCACTTCTCAACGGCATATTAAGATGGAGCAGATCACCCTCATGAGACTTCACGTGAAGCAGTTCGTCCTCCTGCTAGCGGCCGCGTCCGCCGCTTTCGCTTTCCAGCCAGCCGAAAGCGCCGAAGCCGCGCGCTGGAAGCGGCAGGCCGCCAATGCCACCATCGTCCGCGACGATTGGGGCATCGCGCACGTCTACGGAAAAACCGACGCCGACGCCGTCTTCGGCATTATGTACACCCAGGCCGAGGACGACTTCAATCGCGTCGAAACCAACTACCTCAACGCCATGGGGCGTCTGGCGGAAACCGAGGGCGCGTCAAAGATCTACCAGGATCTGCGCATGAAGCTGTTCATAGACCCCGCCGCGCTGAAAAGCCAATATGCCGCCAGCCCGGCGTGGTTGAAGACGCTCATGAACGCTTTCGCCGACGGCCTGAACTACTACCTCTCCCAGCACCCCGAGGTGAAACCGGGAGTCATCCGGCGCTTCGAGCCGTGGATGGCGCTATCCTTTACCGAGGGCAGCATCGGCGGCGACATCGAGCGCGTGGACCTTGGCCAGCTCCGGGCGTTCTACGGCAAAGACGCCGATCGCCAGGCGTTCTACCAGGCTGCAGAGAGCCGTGAGGTGGAACCGGGCGGCTCCAACGGCATGGCCATCGCGCCCTCCAACACCGCCGCGCACCACGCCCTGCTGCTGATCAATCCCCATACCTCGTTTTTCTTCCGCTCCGAATTGCAGATGGTCAGTGAGCAGGGGCTGAATGCCTACGGCGCCGTCACCTGGGGCCAGTTCTTCATCTACCAGGGATTCAACGAGCGCACCGGCTGGATGCATACCTCTAGCGGCGTCGATGCGGTGGATGAGTATCTCGAAACCGTGCGCCGGCAGGGCGATGGCTACGTCTACAAATACGGCAACGGGGAGCGTCCGCTGGTGGCGGAGCAGATCACCGTGCCATACCGCGCCGGCCACGCGATGGCCGAAAAGAAGTTCACCGTCTACCGCACGCATCACGGCCCCATCATCCGCGAGGCCAACGGCAAGTGGGTCAGTATCAGGTTGATGCAAGAGCCCGTCAAGGCGCTGCAGCAATCCTTCGCGCGCACCAAGACGAAGGACTATCAGGGGTTCCGGCAGACCATGGAACTGAAGGCGAACTCGTCGAACAACACCATCTTCGCCGATGCCGGCGGCAACATCGCCTACTTCCACGGCAACTTCATTCCCAAACGCGATACCCGCTTCGATTGGACCAAACCGGTGGATGGCAGCAATCCGGCCACCGAGTGGCACGGGCTTCACTCGGTGGAGGAGACGCCGCACCTGCTCAACCCCAAGAGCGGCTGGCTCTACAACTGCAACAACTGGCCATGGTCCGCGGCCGGGCCCAGCAGCCCGAAAAAGGAAGACTATCCCGCCTACGTCGAGAGCGGCGGTGAGTCGGCGCGTGGGCTGCACGCCATCCGCGTGCTGGAGAACAAGCGGGATTTCAGCATCGACTCCCTCATCGCCGCCGCCTACGATAGCTACCTCACCTGGTTCGAAAAGCCGATCCCCGCGCTCATCAAGGCCTGGGACCGGACGCCCGGCGCCAATCCCCTCAAAGCCAAACTCGCCGCGCAGATTGCACTCCTGCGTGCCTGGGATCTCCGCTGGGCGGTGACCAGTACCGCCACTTCACTGGCTGTCTTCTGGGGCGAGGATGTGCGTCGCCGGGTGGGCGGCGGTGGCCGCGGTTCCGAAGGGCCCCCAGACGACGCCATCGTCAGAGCCCCCGCCGAGCAACTGCTGCAATCGCTCGCGGCGGCGTCCGACAGGCTCGCCGCCGGCTTCGGAAGCTGGCAGGCGCCATGGGGCGAGGTCAATCGATTCCAGCGCCTCACCGGCGACATCGTCCAGCCGTTCGACGACGCGGGACCCAGCATCCCGGTCGGCTTCACCGCCGCGCAGTGGGGATCGCTGGCATCGTTCGCGGCGCGCGCCTACCCGGGCACCAGGAAGTGGTATGGCACCAGCGGCAACAGCTTCGTCGCCGTGGTGGAGTTCGGCGACCGCGTGCGCGCTATGGCCGTGACGGCCGGCGGCGAGAGCGGCCATCCGGCGTCCCCGCATTTCAACGATCAGGCGAAACGCTACAGCACGGGCGAATTGCGCGAAGTCTACTTCTACCGCTCGCAACTCCAGGGACACACGCAACGGGAATACCATCCGGGGAGCTGAACCGCACTCGCAGTTCCATGCGCCGTCTTATGCCACACTGATCCATGACGATCACTCTCAGGAACCTGCCCGGCGGTCGCGCTTGAGCACGGGTGGCAACTTCTCACCCTGGACGTTCATTTTCGCGAAATTCCTCTACTCCTGATTCAACCTTGAAGCGGCCAGGCTACAAGTACAATGTATTCCAGATATAATTCTCTTTCTTCAGCCGGTTCGAGAAAGCGGAGTCTCACCATGTTCGTCGTGCATAGCTTGCCGGTGGCGATCTTCTTCTCCGTGATCACCATGCGCCCGGCTGGGGGTCATGGGTCAACACGCAAAGCTGGCGGGCAAATAGAAGTGGCCGTTCCAACTGTTCTATTGGGACCACGCCATCGGCGTATTCCTGTTCAGCCTGGTGTTTGCCGGCTGCACGCGATCGGCGTCCTGGGGTGCACCTGGATGCTCGCGCCGAGTTCAACGTGATTGCATCGAGCGTAGCGGGGCCGGCTGGGCGGGTGGCGGCGACGCAATAAGAAGGGATAACTGATGATTACCATCGAAAAAACCGATTTTCACGGTTGGGCCAACAGTTGGCGGATGTCGAACGGTGAAGTGGAACTGGTGGTGACGGGCGATGTGGGACCGCGCGTCATGCGCTACGGGTTCGCCAGAGGCCAGAACTTCTTCAAGGAATTCGCCGCGCAACTGGGCAAAACGGGCGAGGCTTCGTGGCAGCCTAGAGGCGGTCACCGCGTGTGGATCGCACCCGAGGATCCGGTGAAGAGTTACGCCCCGGATAACGACCCCGTCGCCATCCACGTGCACGAGGGCGAGATGGTATGCACGGGACCGGTGGAAGCGCTCACCGGGATGGAGAAGAAGATCACCGTCAGGATGGCTTCCAAGGGAACGGCCGTGGAACTGACCCATCAGGTGCGCAATGCCGGACGCAAGCCCTACTACCTGGCGCCCTGGATTCTGACCATGATGGCGCAGGGCGGCGTGGGCATCCATGGCTTTCCGCCGCGCGGCACCCACCCCGAAATGCTGGAGCCCACCAACCCGCTGGTGATGTGGGCGTTCACGCACCTGGACGATCCGCGCTGGCGCCTCTCCCGCAAGTATCTGGTGCTGCGCCAGGATCCGAACAACGCAAACCCGCAGAAGCTGGGTACCTATAACCGCCACACCTGGGGCGCGTACCTGCTGAACGGCGAGCTGTTCGTGAAGCGCTACGAGGCGGTGGCCGCGCCGGCAGCCTACCCCGATCTCGGCTGCACCTTCGAGACCTTCACTAACGCGGAAATCCTGGAACTGGAGACGCTCGGCCCCTTGACCACGCTCGCCCCCGGCCAGAGCGTGTCGCACACCGAGCGCTGGTCGGCCCACCGCGGCGTGCAGGTGAGCGCGTGGACCGACGAAGAACTGGACGCGGTGGTGCTGCCGCTGGTGTAACAGCCAGGCCGTTCGCGGGCGAAAGCGCCAGGTGCGCGACGGCGGGATCCGCGTGGACACGCCGGGTGGAACAGCCAAGCCGTTCGCGGGCGAAAGCGCTGCGCCACCCCGGCAAATCGTTGGCCTGCCAAGGCGGGGCAGGGGCTGCCAATTCCGGTTCAGCGTCTCGCGCCATGGGAACGTGCGTATCCATACATCGGCACGGAAGCTGCCCCATATCAACCCGATGGTGAACTGGCGCATACCACGATGGGCTCTTCCGGCGGCACTCGGCGGCGTGCTGGCGATGGCCGGAGCCGACGCGGTACTGATGCGGCGTCACCCGGTATCCGCACGGCCTCGGGCGATCTCCGATCAGATCGGCTTGCACGCGGCCGCCGAGGGTGAGTGCCTGCGTGTGCAATGGGACCGCGCTTCCCGGCCCATCCGAAATGCCGATCATGCGGTTCTATTCATCGAGGACGGGGCGGCCAAGAGCCAACTGGATTTAACCGGCCGGCAATTGGATAGCTCCAGCGTCCAGTACTGGCCCGAGTCGGAACGGGTCACCTTCCGCCTGGAGGTTTATCGCGGCAGGCAGAGCACCAGCGACTCGGCGGACTTCGGCCTGCCCCAAGCCGCCGGCCAGCGCAGGCAGGCGGGAGCGGCGCGAGCCATCGTGCAGCCGGTGCGGCCCTCTCCGTTCGAGCATGTAGAGCCGGAGATCGAGGTCACGCAGACGCTGCCGTCACCCGTGGTCGCAGCCAGGGAGCCATTACCGGAGCCGGTGGCGGCGCCGGAACCGATGGCTCACGCCGAACCTCAGAGTGAAAGCCGGCTGAACCGGTTCTTCAATAAGATTCCCCTGCTACGGCATTTCCGGAAGCATCCGCCATCGGATGAAAGCGAACCGCGCTAGCCGCCAGCGCCGGCTGGGGCGCTGCCGGGTAGACATGGTCCGTTTTGTTCCAGGCCAGTGCCCTGCCACGGGTGCGCGCATCCCAGAACTCCCATAATGCGGTGGCGGTGGCGGCAAAATTTACCACGTTTCCCCAAAACATGCGTATCGGGACAAACGCGGCGAAACGCCAACCGTAGATTCGCGCGCCGGAGCGGGCGCGCACCCCAGTCTGCAATAGCGAGATCCCGAAGGTGAGGCGGCAGAGGTCCGAAATCCAGGTTGGCAGCAGGTTGCCGAAGTGCCAGGGGCCGGGTTGCCCGAGGCTGGCCAGGTAGCTGGCGGTTCCGTACAGGCACAATAGGTTGGCCGCCGGCGAGAGCAGGTTGCCTACCAGCCCCTTGCGGTCGCGCCAGAACCAGTAAAGCTGGGGCCAGGGAGCGCTCCAGCCGTGACGCTGCCAGCTTTGCAGCGCAATGCCCGTGACCCATCGCGTGCGCTGCGCAATGGCGGGGCGGAAGCGGCGCGGGAAGTACTCCCGGGTGGCCATGGGCCCGGTGACCCCGCTGCTCACGGGAACGAAAAGCTGGCGGTAGCCGAGCGCGTGCAGCAGGTAGCCGGTTTCGTAGTCCTCGGTTAGGCAGCCGGGGTCGAAAGGGCGGCCGCAGCGCGTGGCAGCCAGGCGTTCCAGCGCTGCCCGGTCGAAGCCCGTGCCCACCCCGTTGGATGGCAGGAAGCCCCCCAGGCGCTGGCGCACGGGGATGTCCTTCTGCTGGTATTCGGCGAACTCGTCGCAATACAGCCCGTGGGTCCATTCGCCAAGCCCGGTCCCCAGCGGAAGCACCGGCACCTGCACCATGGCGTAGCGCCGTGAGAACCAGTTGATCAGGCCGAGCGATGCGGGGTGGATGAGATCTTCGGCGTCGTGCAGCACCACAATGCGGAAGCGCATGTGGTGCTGTGCCTCGTGGTCTTTCATGCTCTGGTAGATCCAGTTCAGGCAATCGGCCTTGGAGGTGGGTCCCTCATGCGGGCAGGTGGCTATGTGGATGCGCGGATGCCGGCGCGCACCCTCGCCAACGGCGCGGCGGGTCGCCTTGTCGTTAGGGTACACACCGACGAAGAAGTGGTAATTCCGGTACCGGATGGCCGCCAGATTGTGCTCCAGCATGCGGCCGATGACCGAGTGCTCGCGCCACAGCGGCACGAAGACGGCGATGGGCCGCTCCGCCGCGCGGCGCAGGTCGGCATCCGAGGGCCACGGGAAGCGGACACGGCAGGTCGCAAAGCCGACGAGGGTGATAAACAGGTCATCCAGCCCACTGACCACGACCCATAACGCGACCGGCACCAGGACGGCCGCCACCCAGTGATCCAATACCTCAAATAATAGAGTCGTATTAACCGGAGTGGTGGAAAAAAGTGCGAATTCTCACAAAAATGTGGCATAAGGCGCTCCGCGGGCACCTGCATA
>JANYJN010000282.1 GCA_025358475.1 Candidatus Solibacter sp. | reverse complement strand
ATGCCGGAACCGGCAAAGCTGCGCCGCCCGAAGAGGAGGTTGAAAGCCGACACAGGCAGCGGCAATTCCGGCGCGCCCACCAGGGTTAGGGTCCCATCGAGTTTCAGCAGACTGATATAGGCATTGATATCGTGGCTGGCGGATACCGCGTCCAGGATGAAATCGAAGCTGCTGGAATGCTTGCGCATTTCATCGGCACTCTTCGAGAGGACCACTTCATGCGCGCCGAGCCGTAGCGCATCCTCGGTCTTGCCTGGCGATGTTGTGAACAGGACCACGTGGGCTCCGAACGCGCGGGCCAACTTGACCCCCATGTGGCCCAGACCACCCAGCCCCACAATGCCCACTTTCTGCTCGGCTCCCACCTTCCAGTGGCGCAACGGAGAATAGGTGGTGATTCCGGCGCACAGCAGCGGAGCCGTGGCGGCGAGATTCACGTCGCTCGAAAGCTTGAGGGTGAAGGCTTCGTCCACCACGATGCTTTCCGCATAACCGCCGAAGGTGGTACCGCCGAGGTGTTTGTCCGCGCCGTTATAGGTGAAGGTGGCGCCCTTCTCGCAGTATTGCTCCAGGCCGCGCCGGCAACTCGAGCAGACGCGGCAGGAATCCACCATGCAGCCGACGGCGGCCAGGTCGCCCACCTTGAAGCGGGTGACGTTGCCGCCCGTCTTCACCACGCGGCCAACAATTTCGTGGCCGGGCACGACGGGGTAAATGGAGTTGTGCCATTCATTGCGCACCTGGTGGAGATCGGAGTGGCAGACACCGCAATAAAGAATGTCGATGACCACGTCAGTGGGTAGCGGGTCGCGGCGCCGGATTGAGAACGGCGCCAGCGGCGAAGTGGCGCTCTGCGCGGCCCAGGATCTTGCGGTTTTGGTTGCCGTGGACTTCAACAAAGTATCTGTGCTTGCGGACATAGTTATGTGGTACTCCCTCCTTCTATCAGACCGCGAATTAGGATTTACCTCAATAGCGAAACGTCCGAAAAGACGCCAAGAATGTTGGGTGATATGGTACATTTCCATCCTCACGGTAGGATTCCTTCAGGCGAGCTATATGTATACACAGCGTGTGCTCCGCACCCTGAAGTTGGGCCGGTACCTGGCTAGCACAAGCAGCGAAGCTTGAAACCTCTTATCATGCTGTTAATGTTCCAGATCACGAAAGTCCCCGCCGATGCGCCCGAGGTTACGGAAACCCTCGGAACAAAGGACAAGTTCTGGTACGATGCACAGACATTTCTGTTCAAGCAGGTTCGCCGCGGGACGGGGGAGGACTGGGCAGAAAAACTATGCGCTGAATTGGCCGGGCAAATTGGCATTCCCCACGCTGAATACGAGTTGGCCGAATGGGAATCGCCGGAGGGAATCGTAAGAGGAGTCGTGACGCGAAAGTTCTGTCCTGCCGGCTCTGCTCTCATTCTTGGCAACGAGTTACTCGCTGAAGCCGATCCAGACTATGCAGTGGTTCACACCTCCAAGTTCCGGGTCCCGGCCCATACCGTCGAACGAGTCATGAGGACGTTACAGACTAGGGAACCGCGATTGCCATTGGGATGGGCTCCGCTGCCAGGAATTGTGGACGCGGTCGATGTCTTCGTTGGATACCTGATGCTCGACACTCTAGTTGGGAATACTGACCGGCATCATGAAAATTGGGGCATTGTTGTGTTGCCGGATCGCACCGTCCATCTGGCCCCCACGTTTGATCATGCTTCAAGCCTCGGATGCCACCTTCTGGATGAGAAGAAAGCGCAGCGCCTTCGAACGGCTGACCGCAACTACGACGTTGCGGCATTCGCGGCAAGAGCACGATCTGCGCTATATGGCGATGAAGGCGAAGCCGACCCTCTTCCTACGATCGATGCTTTCATTAGTGCTGCGCAGAACAAGCCCGAGGCCGCGCGCCATTGGCTAGGCAAGCTCGATACCATCACCGAAGCGGAAATCGCTATAATTATGGGCAATGTTCCGTGCGAACGCATATCCGATACGGCGATCGAGTTTGCCAGAAGGCTCGTACTGATCAACAAGAACAGATTGGTCGAAGCGGGAAAGGATTTGCGGTGAACAAGCTCTTTGTTGCCTGGCAGGACCCGGCGTCTCGGCAATGGTTTCCGATTGGCCGACTTCAGGCGGATGGGGATAATTTCGTCTTCTCCTATACGCGAGGGGCGCTTCGCGCTCAAGAGGAATCGGCTTTCGAGCCTCTAGTGTCATTCCCGGAACTGCGCACCACCTACATTGCCGAGCACCTGTTCCCCTTGTTCTCAAATCGCTTGTTGCCGTCCAGTCGACCGGAGTACCGAAACTACCTGGCATGGCTTGGGGTTGGGGACACCGAGCGCGATCCCGTGACAATCCTCGCGCGAAGTGGCGGCCGAAAGGCTACGGACACGCTAGAATTGTTCCCGTCCCCAGAACGAAACGAGCGCGGAGAGTATGAGATTCACTTCCTGGTGCATGGGCTGAACCATGTGCCTGATGGGAGCGTCGAGCGGGCAATGTCGCTACAGCCAGGCGAACGCTTGCTTCCCATGCGGGATTTCCAGAACCCAAAGGACCCTGATGCCGTGGCTTTGCGCACGGCTGAGAGGTTCGACAAGGACCTCTATATTATCGGCTACTGTCCGCGCTATCTACGGTCAGAAATTCTCCGCTTGATCGCTCTGGGTTCCCTTCCGAAGATCACGGTAGAACGAGTCAACCGGGCTCCCGCTCCTGTTCAGTTTCGCCTTCTGTGCAAAGCAGTCATGAAATGGCCTTCCGGGTTCCAGTCGTTCAATGAGCCGGACTTCCAGCCTTTGGCATCAGCGGACGTTAAGCTCGCAGAGATTTCGCTGCCGCCGTGGCATTATCGCAGTTGAGTCGCTCGGGTCCGCGTGCTAGTTCCGGATCGCGACTGAGAAAGGCCCACACCAGCCAAGTGCGCGCTTCAAGTGAAAAGTGAAAATGAGCTGCCCTGCTGCTCTCCGGCGCCCGAAAAGCAGGCACATATCTCGCCACCGATTCGGACCGGAGAGGGAAACTCACTGGTGTTGGAGATGCCGCCACTAATGAGAAGGCTCACTGTGCTACGCGGGCTGGGCTCCCGGATTATTCCCCATAAGTCTTGGCAACAGCGATCTGCCGAATCTCGGCCAGTTGACGAGTAACGCCCAAGCCGTAGACATTCGCCGGTCCAGCGGCAAGATCCCCCGAGTAGCGCCGCAGTGTAGACCGGCGCACTCCAACTGCCGGGTCGGCGAAGGCGTTCGCGCAGAGGCATCCGAGCTTCGCTCGGATTGACAGGCTGAAGCCTGCCCCACCGGCACAAGGCTGAGCCTTATGCCACCTACCTCCGCCACTTCATCTGGCCGTCCACTACCGTCGCCATCGCTCCGCCGTGGAACGTTCTTCCGTGGAAGGGGGAATTCCTGCTCCGCGAGGCCGATTGATTCACGTCGTAGGTCCACTCGATATCCGTGCTGAACACCGTCACGTCGCCCGGCGCGCCCGGCGCCAGGGTGCCGCGTCCCAGCCGCATCACTGCGTCAGGCCCCGTGGTGAAGAGCTCCACCAAACGGGCCAGGGTGATCTTGCCCGTCGCCACCAGTTCTTCCAACGCCAGCGCGAGCGCCGTTTCCAGGCCGATGATGCCGAACGGGCAGCGCTCGAATTCCTGCATTTTCTCCGACCCCGGATGCGGCGCGTGGTCGGTGGCAATCGCGCTGATGGTCCCCGCCGCCAGGCCGTCCACGATGGCGTCGCGATGCCCGCCGGAACGTAAGGGCGGCTTCATCTTGTAATTGCTGTCGTACGGCGGCATCTGGCCATCGGTCAGGGCGAAGTGGTGCGGCGTAGCCTCGCAGGTCACCGGGAGCGCGTGTTGGCGCGCGTATTCCACCATGGCCACGGCGTTGCGCGTGGAAATGTGAGCCACGTGGTAGCGCGCCCCGGTGAGTTGCGCCAGCACCAAGTCGCGCGCCACCATCACGTCCTCGCTGGCCGCCGGAATGCCGCGCAGCCCCCAGCGGACGCTCGGCACGCCCTCGTGCATATCGCCGCCGGCGCTCAGGTTCAGGTCCTCGCAGTGCTGGATGATGGGCAGGTCGTAGCTGCGCGCGAACTCCATGGCGCGCCGCATGACGCGCGCATTCATCACCGGCAGCCCGTCGTCGCTGATGGCCACTGCGCCCGCCGCTTTCATAGCCCCGATGGCCGCCAATTCCTCGCCCGCGCTCCCCTTCGTGATGGCGCCGATGGGGAACACGTTGACCAGCGCCTTGCTGCGCGCCCGTTCCACGATGTAGCTGGTGACCATCGCGCTATCGTTCACCGGCTTGGTGTTGGGCATGCAGCAGATGGAGGTGAATCCGCCCGCCGCCGCCGCCCGCGACCCGCTCTCGATAGTCTCGGCGTGCTTGAACCCCGGCTCGCGCAGATGCACGTGCATATCGATGAAGCCCGGGGCCACGATCATCCCCGTGGCGTCGAACACCTCCGCCTTCGGCGAAGAGAGGTTCGGCGCGACGCCCGCCACGCGCCCGTCCACAATCAGCACGTCCGCCACGCGGTCCGTGTTCGAAGACGGGTCGATCACCCTTCCGTTCCTGATCACGATCGGCATGCTATCCAATCACCTTTTCGAGCACCGCCATGCGCACCGCGATTCCGTTCTCCACCTGGTTCAGAATCACCGACCGCTGGAAATCCGCCACCTCGCTGGAGAGTTCCCGTCCGCGATTGATGGGTCCCGGATGCATCACGATGGCCTCCGGTTTGGCCAGGTCCATGTGCTCCAGTTGCAGACCGTAGAAGCGGAAATATTCGCTGGCCGGAAAATTCGCCTCGTGCTGCCGCTCCAGTTGCACGCGCAGCATCATGATGACGTCGGCATCGGTGATGGCGTCGCGGATATCGGTAGTGAGGCGCACGCCCGGCGCCAGTTGCGCCAGTTCCACCGGCAACAGCGATGCCGGACCGCACAGCACGATCTCGGCGCCGAACTTAGAGAGCAGATGGACGTTGCTGCGCGCCACCCGGCTGTGCGCGATGTCGCCGATGATGGCCACCTTGAGCCCGTCCAGGTGCCCACAGCGATCCAGGATGGTGCGCGCGTCCAGCAGCGCTTGCGTGGGGTGCTCGTGCGTCCCGTCGCCGGCGTTGATGATGGGTGTGGGCAGGTGGCGCGCCAGAAAGTGCGGAGCGCCGCTGGCCGAGTGGCGCATCACGATGGCGTCCGGACGCATCGCCCCCAGGGTATTCAGCGTGTCCACCAGCGATTCGCCCTTGCTCACGCTAGATCCCGACGCGGTGATCGACACCGCGTCCGCCCCCAGGCGCTTGGCCGCGATTTCGAAGCTGGTCCGCGTGCGCGTGGAAGCTTCAAAGAACAAATTGACGATCATCTTGCCGCGCAGCGCGTCCAGTTTTTTTAAGCTCTGGCTCTGCATCGGCTGGAAGTCCTTGGCGCGCGCCAGGATGGCAGCGATCTCGGCGCGGTCCAACTCCTCGATCCCCAGCAATCCGGCTGGCATGGCGCGCTATCCCACCTTCTCCGCCATCAGAACCTTCTCCAGGCCGTCGATTTCCTGGAACTTGACCTCGACGATCTCGATATCGCTGGTCTGCACCTTGCGCCCGATGAAGCGCGCCTCGATGGGCAGTTCGCGGTGCCCGCGGTCGATCAGCACCAGCAGTTGCACCCGGGCCGGCCGGCCGTGGTCGAACAGCGCGTCCAGGGCGGCGCGGATGGTGCGCCCTGTGTACAGCACGTCGTCCACCAGGATGATGTCCTTGCCTGCCACGCTGAACGGAATCTCCGTTGCGCTGACCACCGGTTTGACGTCCACCGTGCTCAGATCGTCGCGATACAGGTTGATGTCGAGGATTCCCACCGGTACCTTCCGGTTCTCCAGGCTCTCGATCTTGGCCGAGAGCCGCTGCGCCAGCGGAACCCCGCGGCGCCGGATGCCGATAAAGGCAAGCTGATCCAGATCTTTGGTCTTCTCCAGTATCTCGTGAGCCAACCGTACCAGAGTCCGGTCGATCTCCGAGGCACTCATGAGCTGTCCTTTTTCGCGCGTGATGGCCATAATGCTCCGTTGCCAGAGTATCACGGTGATGAGGTGGAGGGCGTCTCGCGCGGAAGTGTGTCGCGGCAAAGTGAGAAGTTCCTAATTGGGCAAAGTAGAAAGTTCCTCTTGACAGCAGAAAACTGGAAGGATGGAACGAATCGCGATGAACCAGGAGGAACGAGATTGGCTGGAGTGGCTGAAGCGGGTGCAGGACGG
>JANYJN010000245.1 GCA_025358475.1 Candidatus Solibacter sp. | reverse complement strand
ACGTGCCCCACGGTGACTTTGCCGGCCTTGCGCGCGCCGTGATTGTCGAACTCCAGCACGTCTCCCATGTCCATGATGAAGGTTTCTTCCAAGCCCGCGAAGCGCAGGTGCTCGGCCAGTTTCGCGTGCTTGGAAAGCTGGCGGAACTCACCGTGAATGGGCATAAAGTAGCGCGGCCTCACCAGGTTCAATACCAGCTTCATCTCTTCCACGCTGCCGTGTCCGGAGACGTGGAGTGGAGGGTTCATGGTGCCGTACATGACGTCCGCGCCGCGGCGCGCCATGTGGTCGATCATGCGGAAAATCGCCTTCTCGTTGCCGGGGATGATGCGCGAACTCATCACCACCGTATCGCCCTTGTCCACGGAGATGTGCTTGTGGTTGTCCACCGCCACGCGCGACAGCGCCGACATCGGCTCGCCCTGCGTGCCGGAAACCAGAACCGCCACCTTCTCCCGCGGCAGGCCCATCACATCCTGCGGCCGCAGCAGAATGCCGTCGGGAATGCTGAGCAGCCCCTGGGAATGGGCGATCTCCGTGACCGATACCATGCTCCTGCCGATGACCGCCACGCGCCGGCCGTATTCCTCGGCCAGATCGAGCACCAACTGGATGCGATGAATCGAAGAGCTGAAGCAGGAGACGATGATCCGATTTTCGGCACGGCTGAAGATCTCCTCCATGCGCGGTTTCACGGCACGCTCGCTCTCGGTGTATCCCGGGCGGTCGGAATTAGTCGAATCCGAGAGCAGCAGCAGCACGCCGCGCTTGCCGTAATCGGCCAGCGTGTGCAGGTCAAACAGCTCGTTGTCGGTCGGCGTGGGGTCCACTTTGAAATCGCCGGTATGGATGATCACGCCGAGCGGTGTGGTGATGGCCAAAGCCACCGCGCTCACAATGGAGTGGGTGACGTGAATGAACTCGATCTTGAACGGGCCGATGCCGATGGCCTGTTTGGGCTTGACCTTGATGAGCCGCGGTTCCTGATCCAGCGTGTACTCTTCCAGGCGCCGCTCTACCAGAGCCAGCGTAAACGCCGTACCGTAGACAGGCACGTCGATCTCGGAGAGAAAATAGGGCACGGCTCCGATGTGGTCCTCGTGGCCGTGGGTCAGAATCACGGCTCGCACCTGTGCCTGATTTTCCTTGAGGAAAGTCAGGTCGGGCATCACCAGATCGACGCCCAGCAATTCGGCGGAGGGGAACATCATTCCGCAATCGACCACGATAATGTCTTCGCCGTAGCGGATGGCGGTCATGTTCATCCCGAACTCGCCCAGTCCGCCCAGGGGTATTACCTGCAACTTCAAATCAGTCTTCAAATCAGTCTTCAAATCACTCATTCAGTCTTCACTCTCTCGTCCATTGGTAGTCACGGCGCCGGGGTCCCCTCTGGGGAGGCGCATTGCCGCCCTGCCAAGGGCTCAGCGATATCCAGCAGCCTGTAACTCGAATAATTCAGCATAGCGCCCGCCCAGGCTTAGCAGTTGCTCATGCGTACCTTGCTCTTGTATCGACCCGTCCACCAGCACCAGGATCCGGTCTGCCATGCGGACGGTGGAAAACCTGTGGGAAATCAGCACTGCCATTCGGGCGCGCGTCAGCTCGGAAAACCGCTGGAACACCTCGTACTCGGCGCGCGCGTCCAGCGTGGCGGTAGGCTCGTCCAGTATCAATAGTTGCGCATCGCGCATGTAGGCCCGCGCCAGAGCGAACTTCTGCCACTCGCCCCCGGATAGTTCCACGCCGCCTTCGAAACGCTGGCCTACCATCTGATCGTAACCATTCGGCAGGCGGTCGATCACACTTTTGGCCAAGCTCTTCACCGCCGCGGATTCCACCCGGTGCCGGTCGCCTAGAGAGTCGACTTTGCCAAATCCAATGTTCTCACGAACAAGCAGGTCATAACGCATGTAATCTTGGAAGATCACGCCGATTTCGCGGCGAAGATCCTCCACGTCATACTCGCGGAGGTCCGTTCCGTCTAGCAAGATTTGCCCTTCGGTGGGGTCGTAGAGGCGGGCGAGGAGCTTCACCAGGGTGGTTTTTCCGGCTCCATTTTCGCCGATTAACGCCAATTTTTCATTAGGATGCAGGGTAAAGTTAATGTTATGGATTACCATGCGATCGCTGCCCGCATAGGCGAACCCCACATTGCGGAATTCAAATCCCTGGCGGATCGGGCGAGGCGCCGGGATGGCGTTCGGCGCCACACCAATGGTGGGCTGCATGGCGAAGAACTCGAATAGGTCTTTCAGAAAGACTGCCTGCTCGGAAATGTCGTTGAAGCCGGAGAGAATCTTCTCAATGTAGGCTCGGGACCGATTGAACGCCCCCGTCAGGAAGGTGAAACTGCCGAGAGAAACCACCCCCGCCAGAGTCCGCGCCAGGACCACTGCATAGGCCCCGTAATAACCTACGGTCGATACCACATTCAAGGCCGAACCCAGGAAGGCGCGCCGCATCGCAAGCGCCTTATTTTCCTTGAATATCTCGGCTGATACCTCATCATAGTGTTTAGATAAATAGGAGCCCAGCCCGAAGATCTTCACCTCCTTGGCGCTCTGCGCGCTGGCACCGAGCAAACGCAGGTAATCCAGCTTGCGGCGCTCCGGTGTACGCCTGTACAGGACGGAATACGCCAGGCTGGTAAAGTGAGTCTCTCCGAGGAAAGAGGGGATCACGGCTGCCGCCAACAGCACCATCAGCCAGGGCGAAAACAGGATGAGTCCGGTGGAGAGCGATGCCAGGGTCAAGGCGTCCTGACCGATGTTGAGGATCGCCGCCAGGAGGCCCATGCGGCCCGTGGTCTGCCGGCGGGCGCGGTCCAGTTTGTCGTAAAATACGGGGTCTTCAAACGACGCCAGGTCCAGGCGGGAGGCGTGCTCCATCAGGCGCACGCTGACCCGGTTGGTGAAGCGGTCGCCCAGCAGGCTGTCGCACAATGTGTTGGCGCGTCCCAGAACATCGCTGGCGATGGCCAGCGCCAATTCCAGCGCCACCAGCTTCCAGATGCCCGCCAGAATGCCGCCGCGGCCCGTAATCCAGGCCACCACGCCGTCGATGATGAGTTTGGAGACCCAAAGCATGGCCAGCGGCAGCAGCGCCCGGAAGAGGCGGAAAACCATGCTTGCCATCACCAAGGGTGGACTGGTCTCCCACACCATCCTCAACAGCGGCCGGATATTCCGCAGCGACGCCACTCGGGCGCGCCAGGAGAGTTCCTGTGCGGGGCGCGCCGGCTTGGGTGTGTCCATGAGTGAATTTTAGCGTGTTTCTGGAGTGGGAAAACCCGCCCGAAATGGGGTGTGCCCCCAAATTAGAAATGCTCACCCCGAAGGGTGAGCATTTTATCCCCTGTTCTATCAGGGTGATGTTCGATGGGAGAATCAGTCTCGACGGAATCGCAACCGCCAAAACTTTGTAGTTGAATCGTATTTCCTTACGGCTTTCCAGTCAAGCGAAAATCCGGCCGGTTATTTTTGGGTCGTAACCTGCTCCTTTAGGACAACTTGCGGGGACAGACGTTTTTCCGGCAAAGAAGCCAAGAAGGCCAAAAGGTCCATTTTTTGCCTGAGGATTTCGCTCTAATACGAACAAAAAAATGGGTTTGTCGATTCGGATCCTCATCTTCCCAGATGCAGGGTGGTAAGCGCGTCGGCCTCTTCGCCGCGATTTCCACGGCGCTGGAAGGCGCGTAAGCCGCCAAATGCCAACCCCGACACGAGTGAAAATCCGAGCAGTATCCCAATGAGAAGGAAAGCGTTTATCACCAAGTTACCGATGTTGTCCTTGTGGCTGGGAACCCACTGATCCTGGGTCACCAAAGCCTGATATCTCACCAGCGACAGCAAGCGTTCGGCCGCGTCCGCGTCTGCTGGATTTAACACCACCGCTACGAGGGGGCCACTGCGCTTTACCAGATTGCCACCGGGTATTCCCCTGAAGTCGACTTCCTTCAGCATTGCGATCTGGGGAGTCGGGTAGCTAAAAATCACCATCCCCATATCCCTTTTCGGGCTGTGGAAAACTCCCATCTGGCCCTCGGCACCGTAGTGGAAGGCGGCCACCGACGGTGGAATCTCCGGAATGAATTTCGCCAGGCTGGCCGGTCCGATAATGTAACGCTCGCTGTTGGCCACACGGTCCTGGGTGGGCAGGGTGCCCGGCAGGGACGGCAGTACGGTGGTATCCACGTTGCGCAGGCCATCGAATAGCGCGCTCAGTTCGGCGGCCTCCGGCTTGTGCCCGGTGAAGGAAAGGAGGTAGTTGCCCTGAACCACCAGCAATCCGTCCGCGTTGGCGGCCGCCAATGGCGCCAGCGGGGAAACAATGGATTTCGCCGGCCGCTGCCAGTCGAACGCCGCCATGGCGCCGGTGGTGTCCTGCAATCGATAGCCGGTGACGGTGAAGTTGGCGTCGCCGTTCTTATAGCGGGCAGCCTCGGATTCCTTGAGCCCGTACTCGTCCCAGATTGGACGGTCGAAGAGGGTCGCTTGCATGGTGGTGGCCCGCTTCCAGGCCCCGATATTTTCCGGCCAGATGGCACCCAGGCACAGGGCGGGCGCTAGCACAGCGCCAAGCAAAAACTTCATTTCTTTATTAGACGCCATCGGCGCCGGTTCCGTCTCAAGTTCCTGAAGTGGGGCCGACGACGGTCAAATCCGTTGCCGCAAAATCCTTGCCCGTGGCCAGCAGTGGCTCGCCGCGTATCGCGGCCAACGCATAGACCGCGCAATCTCCGAAGTTGAGCTGCGCGGGGTGGCCTATGCCCTTGCCAAAACGCGCAAAGGCGCCGACAGCGAGCCTTGCCTGGGCTTCATCGAACACTACCGTTTCGATGCCCAGCACTGCGATGGTGTCGTACAGCTTCGTCACAGCCAGTTCGTCCGCACGCGAGCGGATCACCATTCCCGCTTCCAGCAGGGACACCGATGAGATGGCACGGATCGCCGTAGCTTGGATTGTCGCTACCAAGAACTCCCGCGACGGCTCCAACAAGGCGATTGCGACCATTACCGAAGTGTCGATCACCATTAGCTTGGGAGACCAAACTCATCGTAGCCAATGATATCGTCGGCGCTCCGAGCATCGAGGACGGTCAAGGCGGCGATCTCGGCACAAATCGCGTCAAGCTTCTTGCGATCAATCGGCTTCGGCGCTTGCCGCACCTGGTTCTCCAGCGCGCGGATGACCGCTTCGGTGAGGGTGACGCCCATTTGCTTGGCCACCTGTTCGGCCAAGCGGTGGGCCGCGGGATTCTTGATGTAGAGCGTACGATCGCGCTTCACAATTCCCATCATAAGGCAATCCCCAGGGATATACCAGCGCCCAGGGTGCTGGAACTCTGCTATTTTTGACTATTGTCCTGTCCGAGAGATTCGCCGTATAATTCCGGCCTGTGGGACCGCCGAATCTGGGCAGCCATCACTCTGGCGGTGGTTCTGATCGGCATGATTCGAATCGCTTCCACCTGGCGTCTCTTCGCCGAGACGTATGATGAGGCCACCCAGATCGCATGCGGCGTGGAATGGCTCTCGGCGCACCGCTACGATTTTGAGACCCAGCATCCGCCGCTGGGGCGGATCGCCGCCGGGCTCGGGCCCTATCTGGATGGAGCGCACTACCACGGCAAGACCACAAGGCGCGAGGAGGGGCGGGCGATTTTCGCCGACGCGCCGGACTACTACCGGTTGCTGGCGGAGGCGCGTGCCGGAAACCTTATCTTCTTCGTCCTGGCGTGCCTCGGCGTCTGGCTGCTGGCGCGCCAGTGTGGTGGAGCGGCGGTGGCTGCGATGGCGGTGGCATCGTTCACCCTGATCCCCGTGGTGCTTGGACATGCCGGTATGGCCACCACGGATTTCGCGTTGGTCCCGTTTCTCGCCCTGGCGTTCTGGAGTTGGCAGGTGGGCTTGGATTGCCCCGATCGAAAGCACGCGGCCCTGGCGGGCGCCGCGACGGCTTTGGCGATTGTCTCCAAGTTCTCCAGCCTGGTCTTTCTCCCCGCCATGCTGGCGGCGCTTGTGGCGTTGCGCTGGCGCCGGAAGAATCTGCCGAAGTGCGCCCGCGGAACCATTGTCAATGCCTCGCTGGTTTTCGCGGCGACGCTATTCCTGGTTTGCTGGGCCACCTACCAGTTTGAGTTGGCCCCTATACGGACACCGCCGGGGCGTGACTTTCTGTTGCTGGACCGTTGGATTGGCGCGTCCGGATGGGTCCACGCGTTGGTGTACCGTCTCCTCGAAGTGCCCTTTCCCTTGAGCGCCGTTGTGAAAGGTATCGGCGAGGCGTTTCAGCATAATGTGGATGGACACGACGCGTATTTGTTCGGCCAGGTGAGCCGCCACGGTTGGTGGTATTTCTTTCCTGTGGTGCTGCTGGTGAAGACGCCACTGGCATTCCTGGCTCTCGCCGGCCTCGGCGCCGTGGTATCCATCCGCGGCTCCAACGCACGCGCCTCCGAGTGTTTGGCGGCGGGGATCGCGATTGTTCTGGTCAGCCTGCCATCCAGCATCAATATCGGTGTGCGGCACGTTCTGCCGGTGTACGCCTTCGCCGCGCCGCTCGCTGGACTGGCCGTCGTCCGGTTGTGGCCGCGAACCAGGTTCATTGCCGCACTGTGCCTCTGTCTGATCGCGGCGAACATCTGGGCGCATCCTCACTACTTGGCGGACTTCAATTTACTCGCCATGGGAACGCCGGAACGGATTGTGACCGATTCCGACCTCGACTGGGGGCAAGACCTGCCATTCGCCACGCGGGCGCTTCGCCAGCGCGGCGTGCGAGAGGCCTGGCTTGCCTACTCAGGGGTGTACGATGTGGGACGTGAGAGAGGCGTGACCTACCATTCGCTGCCGCCGAATACTCCAGCCGAGGGGTGGGCGGCTGTCAGCGTGCGCCAGATCTATTTTGAGGGCGCCATGGCGCGCGCCAAAGGACAGCCGGAGCCCTATGGCTGGCTCAAAACCATCCGTCCGGCGATGCGGGCCGGTCGCAGCATTCTGATCTTCGACTTGCGCAAGAAGCCCCTGGACTGAGGCACTCAGCCTATAATCCTCCTATGCCTACACGATTCGCCATGAAAGCCTGCAAGGCCTGCCAACCGTGATGGCTTCTGAGAGCCCGGCCAGCCTTCCAACGGGGCCTTCCCGGTGGTGGGACGCGCCCCTGCTGGTGTGCCTGGGCGTACAGGTCTTTCTGTTCAGCTTCCGGCTCAACGTTCTTTCCCTGTGGACGGACGAGTGGAGTTCGCTGAAGGTTGTAGAGCAGTCCGTCCCGGCCATTCTCCAATTCGTGGCCGTCGACATCCACCCGCCGCTCTATTTCCTAATGCTTCACTTCTGGCTGAAACTGCCGCTGGGCGGCGATCCGGTGTTGCGTATGCGGCTGCTCTCCGTGCTCTTCGCGCTGGCCGCGACGGTTGCCGTCGACCTGCTCTGGGCGCGGCGCCTGCCGGCCAACGCGCGCCTCTGGTTTCTGGCGCTCTGGGCATCGTCGCCGTGCCTCCTCTTGTATTCCCGCATGGCGCGATCCTACAGTTTGCAGTTGCTGGTGGCCACGTTGGCGGCCTACGCGCTGTGGCGTCTCATCGAGCGCCCCGGGCGCCGCGCGTCGTGGACCTATGCCGGGACCTATGCGGCGGCGCTCGCGCTGGTGCTCTACACGCACTACGTCCCCGGAATCGCCCTGGGTGCCACGGGTGCTCTGCTTCTGGCGCAGCGCCGCCGTTGGCGCGACCTGTTCCTGTCCAGTGGCTTGGCTCTGGTAGCCTATCTGCCGTGGCTGGCGATATTGGCAGTGGCCTTATTGAAGTGGACCCAGCAGACCGGAGTCTACGCCCTGGCGCGCCACTCCGCGCTCGAAACGGCGGTCAAAGTGGCATTCGGCTGTATTTCCTTCAGCCTTGGCGAGTCGATTCCCGACTGGGCGCTGATATCCGGCGTGCTGCTATCCTTGCCCGTAGCCTGGCTGGTCTGGGTGGGATTGAGAAGAAACCGATCCCTGGCGTGGTTGGTTGTGCCGATGGCGCTCATCGCGTTCATCGGCGTCGCCCGATGGGTCCCGTTTCACGGCATTCCCGCGCGCCTGCTGTTCCTCTTCCCGTTCTATCTGATCCTGTTGGCCTCCGGCAGGGAATCGCATCCGCGCGCCGCCACCGCCATTCTGGCCTTGCTGACGCTGCTTTCGTGCGCCGGTGTCCAATCGTATTTCGAGAGAAGCGACTTCCTCAACAAGGGATACGCCATGCCTTATCGGGAGATTGCGTCGCTCGTCGCCGGCGCTTCCACTCCGGGCAAGTCGCTGGTCCTGGCCGACGGCATGAACGTCGACGCCCTGGTGTTCGAGCATTACCTGGGGCCGGATTGGAACGTGCTCCTGGTGAACACTCCAGAATCCCTGACGCGCGCGGTGCAACTGGCCGTGGACCCGCGTGTCGAGCGCATCTGGTACCTGCGCAACACGCACGACGTCACACCCGCCCGGGTGAACGACCGGCTGGAGCGCGAGCTGACCTCCACGTGGATTTCCGGGACTCGCCAAAGCTACCTCCCTTTCTCGCCGCTCCAACGGGAACTGGCGTACCGCCTAGGCATGCCCAGCCCCCCTTCTTTTTTCGCCGTCCTGCTAGACTTACACCGGTGACCGCGATGGCGCGGTTTTATTCTGGGATTTGGCGAGGTGGAACGCTGGGAAAGCGCATAGGAACGCTAGCCGCGCTGGCAGCCTGGTTGGCATCCGGGGCGTTCGCACTAGATCCGCGCAAGAGTCTGACGCAGTATTCGCGCACCGTGTGGACGCAGGAGCGCGGTCTGCCGCAGGACACCATCCGCGCCATTACGCAGACGAAAGACGGCTACCTCTGGCTGGGCACCGACGAGGGGTTGGCGCGTTTTGACGGCTACGAATTCGTGGTCTTCAACAAGACCAACGGCGATCTGCCGGACAACTCGATCACCGCGCTGGCGGCGGCCAACGATGGCGGGCTGTGGATCGGCACTTCCAACGGCCTGACGCAATATCGCGAGGGCCGATTCCGGACTTTCGCCGTGAAACAGGGCCTGCCCGATGCGGCCATCACCGCGTTGCTGGCGGACCGGGAGGGGGCGTTGTGGGTGGTGGCGGGGGTCTTTCTCAGCCGTTACCAGAACGGCCAGTTCACGAATTTCAAACCCGGCTCCGATATCCCGGTGAGTTCGGTGCGGGCGGTGTGCGAGGATGCCAATCACGATCTGTGGGTGGGTGGCTTCAGCCGGGTGGTGCGCCGCACGGGCGGCAAGTTCGTGACGGTGATGCAGGCTGAAATACTGGACGGCATGGTGGTGCTTACCATGATGGCCGATGGCGGCGGCAACATCTGGATTGGAGGAAACAAAGGGATCATCCGCCGATCCGCGAACGGAGAAATTACCAAGTACGGTTTACGGGACGGGCTGCCCAACCCGGTGGTGCGCGCCTTATGGGCGGATGGCGACGGCAATATCTGGGCGGGCACCAACCAAGGGATGGCACGGCTCCAGGGCGACCGCTTCGCGACTTCGGGCCAGGACAATCCCGAGGACAGCGACGAGGTGCGCTGTCTGTTTGAGGACCGCGAAGGCGACCTTTGGATTGGAGCCAATGGAGGTCTCAGCCGGTGGCGCAACGACATCTTCATGGTGTACGGAAAGCCGGAAGGCTTGCCCAGCGACGCGCCCAATGCGGTGTTTCAGGACCCCGGCGGAAGGGTTTGGGTGGGCTTTCACGATCTGGGCCTGTTGCTGTTTTCGGGGTCCGAATCGCGCCGCTACACCACTCGCCAAGGGCTGCCCGACAGCGAGATTTTTCATATTCGAGGTGGCTTCAACGGAGACCTGCTGATTGCCACGCGTTCCGGCCTAACGCGCATGGAGGCGGGCAAATTCCGCACGTATCACCCACCGGACCCGCTGGCGCGGACCTCCGTTTTTGACGCCATCGAGGATGCGCAGGGAGCGCTTTGGCTGGCGACTCCGGGAGGACTGAGCGTAGTTCGCGGCCGGCAGTTTCAGAACGTGGTGGCGGGCGGTCCGCTGCTGCTCGATTTCATGGTGACGTTGTCGGAGGGAAGGGACGGCGCGATCTGGGCGGGCACCTACGGGAAGGGATTGTGGCGGGTGAAGGGGAATGAGCGCAAGCAATACACCACCGCCGACGGCCTCTCGAGCGACCAGATCCGCTCCCTCTACCAGGATGCGCAGGGCACGCTTTGGATCGCCACCTTCGGCGGGGGGTTGAATGCCCTGCGCGACGGCAGGTTTGTCCACTATGCGGCGCGGGACGGGCTGTTGAGCGACAATATCGGCACGGTCTCCGACGATGGCGAATCGCTATGGCTGAGCACGACGCGCGGCATCTGCCGGATCGCCAAAAGCCAGCTCGCGGAGTTCACCGCCGGGACGCGATCCCGGCTGGAGCCGCAAAACTACGGGGTGGATGACGGGTTGCGCAGCGCGCAGTGCGCTCCGGCCTTCCCCACGGCGGGCGGCGGCGTCCGCACCACCGACGGGCGGCTCTGGTTCACCACCGGCCGCGGCCTGGCGGTGCTCCACCCGGATGCGCGAAAACTGGCGGCGCTTCCCCCAGTGGCGCACCTGGTGCAAATGACGGCCAACGGCGAGCCGGTGGACTTGCGCCGTGCGGCGCGACTGGCTCCGGGGAACGAACGCCTGCAAATACGCTACACGGGCATTCATTTGAGCGCCCCGGAGCGGGTGCGGTACTTTTACAGGCTGGATGGTCTGGACAAGGATTGGGTGGCGGCCGGCGGCCGGCGGGTGATCGATTTCAACAGTCTGCGCCAAGGACACTATCGCTTCAACGTGCGTGCCGAACTGCCCGGCGGGCCCAGCAGTCAGCAGTCCTACGAATTCGAAATGCTCCCGCAGTTTTGGGAGACCGCATGGTTCCGCACCTTTTGCGTGGCAGTACTGGTGGCGGGGGCGTGGGCCATTTATCAGCTCCGGCTGCGCCAGATCCGGTCGCGGTTTGGGCTGGTATTGGAAGAGCGCGCGCGTCTGGCGCGTGAGATTCACGACACGCTGGCGCAGGGTTTCGTCGGCATCTCCTCGCAGTTGGACGCCGTGGCCATGTGCCTGCCGGAAGTTACTACGCCGGATGTTACTACGCCGGGAGATAGTGCGCCGGAAGTTACTACGCCGGGAGTTACTACGCTGGAACGCCATACGACGGGAGACACTACGACGGCGCGCTCCTACCTGGACATGGCGCGGCGCATGGCGCGGCACAGCCTCACCGAAGCGCGGCGGAGCGTGATGGATTTGCGCGCGTCGGCGCTGGAGGGGCAGGGCCTGGCGTCGGCCATCGAATCGGGCGCGCGGTTGTGGACGGCGGGGTCTGGTGTGGAGCTGGAGGTGGAGGTCATGGGTCCGGGGGCGAAGTTGCCGGACGAGGTGGAACAGCACCTGTTGCGTATCGCCCAGGAGGCCGTGACCAACGCCCTAAAGCACGCCGCGGCCAGCCGGATCGGCGTGAAGTTGCACCTGGAGGCGCGCCAGATCCACCTGAGGATCACGGATAACGGCCGCGGATTCGATCCACAGAACGTGTTTTTGTCACGCTCCGGGCATTTTGGAGTGATCGGGATGCGCGAGCGGGCCGAGCGGCTGGGCGGCGAGCTCCGCTTGGACAGTAACTCCGGCGAGGGAACGGAAGTCGAAGTAACCGTACCGTTACCATGAACCCAAAAATTCGAATTCTTGTGGCCGAAGACCACCTGGTGGCGCGCGTGGGGGTGACCACCATCGTCAACATGCAGGACGATATGACCGTGGTCGCCGAAGCCGCCAACGGACATCAGGCGGTGGAGATGTTCCGGCAGCACCAGCCGGATGTGGCGTTGCTCGATATGCGCATGCCCGGGATGGGCGGGGTGGAGGCGGCGCTGGTAATTCGCAGCGAGTTCCCGGGGGCCAAGATGATCGCGCTCACGACCTACGGTGGAGACGAGGACATCCGCCGCGCGCTGGCCGCGGGGGTGCACGCATACCTGACGAAGGATGTACTGGGCGACGAGCTGCTGAAGGCGATCCGCGCCGTGAATGCGGGGCAGACCTACCTGCCGCCGGCGGTGGCGGCCTCGCTGGCGGCGCAGTTGCCCCGTCCGGACCTGAGTGCGCGCGAGTTGCAGGTGCTGGCGTTGATCGTGGGGGGGCACGCGAACAAACAGATCGCGTTCACGCTGAGCATCGCCGAGCACACGGTAAAGAATCACGTAAAGAGCATATTGAGCAAGCTGGGAGTGCGGGACCGAACCCAGGCGGCGACGGCGGCGATCCAGCGCGGCATCATCCACCTGTAAACCCGGCTCGATAGCCCGAAAGGGCTAGTGGAAGATGCCTCCTGGGCGTCATTACAAACAATCTGAACTTCATATACTATTGAAGCTAGCCCCTCGCCCCACGCCTACACTATGTGGATTGTCCGACTAGCTTTACGCCGGCCCTATACCTTTGTCGTGGTTTCGATGCTTATCGCCATCCTTGGCGTGGCCGCCATCGTCACGATGCCGGTCGATATCTTCCCCTATATCGATATTCCCGTGGTCAGCGTGGTTTGGAGCTACAACGGCCTGTCGGCCGAGGAGATGGAAAAGCGCATCGTCACCTTCTTCGAGCGGGCCATGACCACTACCGTCAACGATATCGAGCACATCGAGTCGCAGTCCTATAGCGGCGTCTCGGTTACCCGCGTCTACTTCCAGCCCAACGCCAAAGTGGAACTGGCGATCGCGCAGATTACCGCCATCGCGCAGACCTTGCTGCGCCCCCTGCCGCCGGGGACCACGCCACCCAGCATTATCAAGTACGACGCTTCCAGCGTGCCCATCATCCAACTTGGTTTGCAGAGTGACACGATGAGCGAGCAGGAACTGTTCGACATGGGGCAGAACTTCATCCGCACCCAACTTGCCACCATTCAGGGCGCGTCCATTCCGCTGCCCTACGGCGGCAAGTCCCGCCAGGTGATGGTGGATCTCAACACGGACCAACTCACCGCCAAAGGTCTCTCCGCCTCCGACGTATCCTCCGCGCTGGGCAACCAGAACCTCATCTTCCCCGCCGGCACCGCCAAAATCGGCGACAAGGATTACCAGATCCGCACCAATTCCAGCCCGCGGATTCTGGAAGAGCTGAACCAGATGCCGTTACGCGTCGTCAACGGGGCCACGGTCTACCTGAAGGACGTGGCGCAGGTCCGCGACGGGTATTCGGTGCAGACCAGCCTCGTGCGCACCAACGGCAGCCGCGGCGCGCTTTTGACGGTGATGCGCAACGGCAAGGCCTCCACACTGGCGGTAGTGAACAATGTCAAGGCCGCGCTGCCCAAAATCCTGGCCGGTCTGCCTCCTGCCCTCAAAGTGAGGCAGCTTTTCGACCAATCGCTCTTCGTGCGCGCCGCCATCAATGGCGTGGTGCGCGAGGGTGTGATCGCGGCGATGCTCACCGGCCTCATGATCCTGCTCTTCCTGGGAAGCTGGCGCAGCACCGTGATTGTCTGCATCTCGATTCCGCTTTCCATTCTGGCTTCGCTGATTTTCCTCAACCTGCTTGGCCAGACCACAAACGTGATGACGCTGGGCGGACTGGCGCTCGCCGTCGGCATTCTGGTGGACGACGCTACCGTCGCTATCGAGAACATTCATCGCAACATGGCGATGCGGAAACCGCTGGTGCGCGCCGTGCTCGATGGCTCGCAACAGATTGCGGTGCCGGCCTTCGTTTCCACCCTCGCCATCTGCATCGTGTTCGTGCCGGTGCTGCTGCTGACCGGCGCCGCCAAGTACCTGTTCACCCCGCTCGCCATGGCGGTGGTCTTCGCCATGATGGCCTCGTATTTCCTTTCCCGCACCCTCATCCCCACCATGGTGCACTACATGCTCCGCTCCGAGATCAAGCTCTACGCGCGAGGCGAGAATACCGAAGGCGGCAAGGGCTTGATCTGGTACGTGCATCGCATCTTCAACCGGCGCTTCGAATTGATGCGCGCTTCCTATTCTTCGATGTTGCACTGGTGCCTGGACCATCGTACCGGGGTGCTGGCGGGCTTTGGCCTGTTTGTCGCCGGTTCGCTGTGCCTGGCTCCGCTCATCGGCCGCGATTTCTTTCCAACTGTCGATTCCGGCTCCATGCGCCTGCACGCGCGCGCCCCTTCCGGAACGCGCCTCGAAAAAACCGAACAGATTTTTGCCGCCATCGAAAACGAAATTCGCCAGGTGGTGCCGGCCAAGGAAATCGCGGACATTATCGACAACATTGGAATCCCCAATGGCGGCTTCAACCTCGCTTTCGGCGACAACCCGACGCTCGGTGTCAGCGACGGCGACATTCTGATTTCGCTGAAGGGGGAGCAGCACGGCTCCACCGCCGAGTACACTCAGCGCCTGCGCCAGCGCCTCAATGAGAAGTTTCCCGACGTGGTCTTCTTCTTCGAGGCAGCCAACATCACCAATCAGATTCTGAATTTCGGATTGCCGGCCCCTATCGATGTCCAGGTGGTGTCGCGCAACGCCGCATCGAACTACGAGATTGCGCGCCAGATCGCCGCGAAGGTGTCGCGCATTCCCGGCGCGGCCGACGTGCATATTCACCAGGTGGTGGACTACCCTGTCATCGATATCAAGGTGGACCGCGCCAAGGCCGGACAAGTGGGGCTGACGCAGCGCGACGTGGCCACCAGCCTGCTGATTTCGCTCAGCTCCAGCGGGCAGATCGCGCCCACGCAGTTCCTGGACTGGCGCACCGGCGTCAGCTACGGCATCGCCGTGCAGACCCCGCAATACCGCATGGATTCGCTGGACGCGCTGCTGCGCACGCCCGTGAGCGCGCCCTTCAACGGCGTCAACGCCACCACACAGACATCGACTGCCGGTTCCGCCAACCCAACCAACGCCGGAGTGGGCACGGGCCCCAGCCAGGCATCCGCCGCCTACGGCAACCCCGGCGCGGCCTCAGCGGGCCCGCAACTGCTTTCCAATATGGTTTCCGTGGGACGCAGCGCCGCTCCGCAAATTGTCAACCATTACAATGTGCAGCCTGTGATGGATGTCTACGCCAATGTGGACCGCCGCGATCTCGGCAGCGTTGGCGCTGGCGTGGAGAAGATCGTGGACGAGATGACGCCCAAGCTGCCGCACGGCACCACGATCGAGTTGCGCGGGCAGTTCCTCACGATGCAAAATTCTTTCTACCGCCTCGGCCTCGGCATGATCTTTGCCGTGGTTCTGGTCTACCTGCTGATGGCGGTGAATTTTCAAAGCTGGCTGGACCCGTTCATCATCCTGATGGCCTTGCCGGGCGCATTGGCCGGTATCGTCTGGATGCTGTTCGTTACCCAGACCACCTTTAGCGTGCCCTCCATGATGGGCTCCATCATGTGTATCGGCGTGGCCACCGCCAACAGCATCCTGCTGGTGGTTTTCGCCAACGATCAACGTGTGGAAGGAATGGACGCGCGCTCCGCCGCGCTTTCCGCGGGACACACCCGCATCCGCCCCGTCATCATGACCGCCGCCGCCATGATCATGGGCATGCTGCCGATGGCGCTCGGCATAGGGGAAGGCGGCGAACAGAACGCGCCGCTGGGACGCGCCGTGATCGGCGGCCTGCTGCTGGCCACTATCACCACCCTGTTTGTGGTCCCATTGGTATATAGCCTGCTTCGCAAGAATCCGCCCATCGATTTCGAGCGCAGAATTGTGGAAGAGGAGGACGAGTATTTGCGCGACGAAATGCTGCTGCGCGAGGACCAGTTATGAACCAAGTCGACACCACGGAAGACCGGTTGAGGTCGGAGATCGAGGACCTGAAACGGCAGTTGGAAGAGCAGAAAAATCTCCATGCCTCGGGGGACCGGACGAACCGCCGCCCCTCGGCGGTCAGCCTGATCCTGATCGCCATCCTGCTGGCCGTCCTGATTGTAGTGGGCTTCTTCGTGGGCTTCCTTCCACGGCAGCGGCGCGAAGCCGTGCTGGCCTCCGAATCGAAGGAGGCCGGCCGCACCCTCCCCGTAGTCAACGTCAGCCGTGTGACGCGGTCCGCGGGGGACAGCCTGCTGGTTCTTCCAGGCAACATTCAGGCGGTCACCGAGGCCCCCATCCTGGCGCGCGCCACCGGCTACATCCGAAAACGCTACGTGGACATCGGCGACCGCGTGAAGGCCGGGCAGGTGGTGGCCGAAGTGGAAGCCCCGGAACTCGATCAGCAGATTCTCCAGGCCAACGCCTCCATCGATCAGGTCAAGAGCAGCGTGCAGCAAGCCGAAGCGGCCATCCAACAGGGCCGCGCCAATGAAAACCTGGCGCGCCTCACCGCCGGACGCGTCGCCAACCTGCTGGGCCGCGGCGTGATCTCTAAACAGGATAACGACAACGCGCAGGCGCAATACGCCGCGCAGCAGGCCAACGTGGAAGCCTTGGGAAAGGCCGCCGCCGCCATGCGCAGCGGTGTTGCCGCCGCCGAAGCCAACCTTGCCAGGCTGCATCAAATCAAGACCTATCAAACTGTGCGCGCGCCTTTCGACGGCGTGATCACCCTGCGCAACGTGGACACTGGCGCGCTGGTCAACGAAGGCAGTACGCTCCTCTTCCGCGTCGCGCAAACCGCCACCCTGCGCACGTACATCAACCTTCCGCAGGCTGACGCGGAATCCGTGAAGGTGGGACAGCATGCCATCGTCTCCATCGCGGAGCTCCCCGGCCGGAAGTTCGACGGCGTTGTTACCCGTACCTCTAACGCTCTGGATCCCGCCACCCGCACCCTGCTTACCGAACTCCAGGTGCGCAATGCGGACGGCGCCCTCATGCCCGGCATGTTCGCCCAGGTGGATCTCACCGTGCCCCGCAAGTACCCGCCGCTGCTCATCCCCGGCGACACGCTGGTCGTGCGGAGCGACGGGCCGCAGGTGGCCGTGGTCAATGCCGATGGCGCCGTGCACTTCACCCGCATCCAGTTAGGCCGCGACTACGGCGACCGCCTGGAAGTGATCTCCGGCCTGGTGGAGGGCCAGCGGCTCGCGGTCAACCCGAGCGACGAGGTTCGCGAGGGCGCGAAGGTCAATCCCGTGGACGCGCCGGAAAAAGCGGCGCCGGCTACGAAGCAGTAGGACTCGAAATGTTTCACAAGACTGCTCGCGCCTCACTGGCGCTGACCCTGGCCGCCGGTCTCGCGTTCGCCCAGACCGGCACCCCGCCCGGCACGCCCGGC
>JANYJN010000234.1 GCA_025358475.1 Candidatus Solibacter sp. | reverse complement strand
CCCCGGAGCCGACCCCGTGCTTCTGGTGATCCAGCAAGTCTCGCGTTTGCGGCTCCTGGTAGCGGTGCCGGAGCAGGCTATCGGCGGCATCGTGGGGGGCGCTAAAGTGGAGTTCAAAGTCCCGGCGTTCCCAGAGCGGACCTATACAGGCGCGGTGGCGCGCGTGGCGCACTCTCTCGACCCGAAAACGCGTACCATGCCGGTGGAGTTGGATGTGCTAAATCGCGACCGCTCGCTCTCGCCCGGCATGTACCCGAGCGTGAAGTGGCCCGTTCGCAGAGTGCGGCCGTCACTTCTCGTCCCCAAGACCGCCGTGGTCTCCACCGCCGAGCGCACCTTCGTGATTCGCAACCGCAATGGGAAGGCGGAGTGGGTGGATGTAAAAAGAGGTGCGGCCGATGGGGATTCGGTCGAAGTCATGGGCAGTCTCGCAGCCGGTGACCTGGTGGTGCGCCGCGCTACCGACGAAATGCGCGACGGCGCACCTTTACCAGGGCGTTGAGGCACGCCATGGAGCATCAAAAGTGGTTTTCATCTAGTGAATAGCCAGAGCCGAGTCGCAGGCGAAAGCGCCTGCGCTACCACGGGCCTGCGAAGGTGGGGCAGGCGCTTTCGCCTGCCAATTCCGCTCCCGTGCGAATATTTCAAAGCTTCTGAGGGGGCGGTGGGGCAGCGGCATTTTCATGATTGCCGCACAGCAGATAACAGGGGGTGGTAATCGGGAATGAGGGGCGCTATGTTCTTGCTTTGGACCACCTCAAACTCCACTCACTGCGGCGGCGCGGGTTTCTGCGCATCGCCGGCACGGCCACGGCCTGTGGCGCGCTTATTTCGTGCGGGCGGCAGAGCACGCCGTGGCGCTTTCTGACCGCCGCCGAAGGCAGGACGCTCGCGGCCATTTGCGAGCAGATCATCCCCACCGATCAGACGCCGGGTGCGGCCTGGGCGGGAGTGGTCAACTTCATCGACCGCCAATTGATGGGACCCTACCGCCGACAACAAGCCGCCTACCGCACCGGGCTGAGGGAGATCGACCAGGCTGCCGTCGCCAAGTTCGGCAAGGACTTCGCCTCTCTCGACGCGCAGCAACAGACCGGATTGATTGAATCGCTCGCTGGGGGCCAGAAGCGCTTCTTCTCCACCGTGATCGCGCACACCATGCAGGGATACTATGGCGACCCGCGCCACGGTGGCAATCGCGATGCCGTGAGTTGGCGCATGCTGGGCGTGCCGGTGATTCCTATTCGCGGGCGCTATCGCTACGAGTTGCCGAAGCAGGGGGCCTAAGCGATGGCACTCAAACACGTGAATGCGGTCATCGTCGGGGCGGGCGCCGGGGGCGGCGTCGCAGCCAGCCAACTGGCGGCGGCCGGACTCAGCGTCGTCCTGCTGGAGCGCGGCAAGTGGTATACGGCCGCCGATTGCCGGAAAGACGATCTGCGCAACCAGCGCACGTCGGTGCTGGGCAATAATTCAGGGCCGGACGAAGAGCGCAATCCGCGCGTGGCAGTGGATCTGAACGGGCAGGAGCGTGTGGTGCTGCCCAGCGAAGGCAGCTACAGCAACAACGCGGCGTGCGTGGGGGGCGGCACCTTCACTTACGGCGCGCAGGCGTGGCGCTATCAGGAAAAAGACTTCCGCATGGCCGCCACCTACGGCGTTCCGGAGGGCAGCACGCTGAGCGACTGGCCGATTTCCTACGCGGAACTGGAGCCCTACTATGAGAAGGCCGAATACGAAATCGGCGTCTCGGGCGACGTTTCGGCGGACCCGTTTCACGGGCCGCGCCGCCTGCCCCTGCCCATGCCGCCGCTGCCGGTGAATCGCGAATACGCCATCCTCAAGCCCGCTGCCCAACGTGCCGGCCTCCACCCTTTCGATATCCCCATGCTGCGCAACTCCGTGCCCTACGGAGGCAGACCGCCGTGCATGCAGTGCCGCTGGTGCGTGGGATTCGCCTGCGAGGTGAATGCCAAATGCGGCACCCAGAACACGGCGATTCCGGCGGCCCTGGCCACGGGCAACTGTGAACTGCGGACCGGGTGCATGGTGCGGGAAGTCATGACCGATGCGCGCGGACGCTCCACTGGCGTGGCGTATTACGATGCGGACGACAAGTTGCGCGAGCAGACCGCCGATATCGTGATCGTCTCCTCGGCAGCCGTGGAATCGGCGCGCCTTCTGCTGAATTCCAAGAGCAAGTTGCATCCGGCGGGCCTGGGCAATCGCTACGGCTGGGTGGGGCGCAACCTTCAGGGACACACGTACACCGGAGCCTGGGGCATCTTCGATTTCGATACTTACGACGATATCGGGCCGGGCGCGAACATCGCGGTGTGCGATTATAACCACGGCAACCCGGGCCTGATCGGCGGCGCCATGCTGGCCAATGAATTCATCCGCCTGCCCTACCAGTTTGTGGGCGCCTTGCCGCCCGGCGTGCCCCAGTGGGGCCGTGCGCACAAGGACTTCATGCGTCAGTGGTACCGGCGCAGCATCGCCATCCAGGGACCGACGCAAGAGATTCCGATCGCCGACTCGCGCGTGGAAGTGGACCCGAAGGTGAAGGATTTTTGGGGGCTGCCGGTGGCGCGCCTCTCCGGCGGCAAGCATCCGAAGACGATGGAGACCTCCGTGGCCATGGCGGATAAGGCCGAAGCATGGCTCAAGGCGGCGGGCGCCATCCGCACGTGGAAGAAGCTGGCGGGGAATGGAACTAGCGGAGGACAGCACCAGGCGGGCACGTGCCGCATGGGCGACGACCCGCGGACGTCGGTGGTTGACAAATATTGCCGCGTGCACGATCAAGACAATCTGTACGTGATCGATGGCAGCGTACACGTGACCAACGGCGGGTTCAACCCGGTGCTGACTATCATGGCGATCGCCTATTACGCCACGGAGCGCATCGTGAAGGGGTGGAAGGGGCGCGGCGTATGAAGCGCAATCTGCTGCGCGGCGCGCTGGTCACCGCGGTTGCCGCCATCGCGTTGGCGCTGCCCGCGGGGAGCCTCTATTACGAGTACAAAGGCGGCGCCAGTTGCGCGCGCTGCCACGAGATACGCAAAAACTACGATGCCTGGCACGCGTCCAGCCACCGCGACGTGGCGTGCGGCGCCTGCCATGGCGAGATCACCACGCTGGACGCCGGTTTCCATTTGGGAAATCTGCGGCGCCTGGTGCAGCACGTGCGGCAGGGGTTTACCGACCCGGTGCGATTGGGCACGCGCGATATTCCGCGCCTGATGGAGCGCTGCCGCGGCTGCCACGGGCAGGAATTCGCCCAGTGGCAAAGTGGGGCGCACAGCGCGACGTACCGCCGGCTGTTTCTGGATCAAAAGCACAACCGGCAGCGGCTGCTGATGGACGATTGCCTGCGCTGCCACGGGATGCATTTTGAAGGCGGCATCCGTGACCTGGTGGCGCCGCTGAATGCCAGGGGTCCGTGGCGCCTGCTGCGGCCCGAACTGGCGGACCAGCCGGCGATCCCGTGCCTGAGCTGCCATCAGGTCCATCGCGAGGGGGAGTTGATGCCCAGGGCGGCGAGCGGGATTGAGAAATCGGCCGCGCAATCGGCCGCGCAATCGTCCGCCAAACAAGAGTTGCTACGGCCGTCGGTAGCCCTGTTCGACCGGCGCGAACAAAAGCATTTCTCCGCGGACCTGTTGCCGCTGCCCGTCATGCGGGATGGCGCGCGCGCCCTCAAGATCAGTCCGGATACCCGCCAGGCGCTGTGCTATCAATGCCACGCGCCGGAGGCCAGCAGCCTCGCCGGCTCGGGCGATGACCGCACGCCGGTGGGCGTACATGAGGGGCTGAGCTGTCTCGCGTGCCATCTGAAGCACGGGATGCAGACGCGCGCCTCCTGCGCCACCTGCCATCCGCGCCTGTCCAACTGCGGCCTGGACGTGGAGAAGATGGACACCACGTTCGTTAATACGGCGAGCGGCCACAATATCCACTTCGTCAAATGCGCGGATTGCCATCCGAAAGGGATTCCGAAGAAGCGCGTGTGACCTTGCCGGCAGCCGGTGAACTGCGTGGGGGCTTTCGCCGGCGGCAACCCGCGCCGGGCGAAGAATGCACGCCACACGATCCTTCACCGTCTCAATCGGCGCCATGTGCGGTGATTACCAGCTCTCCTTCTTTTTCTGTAGCGACCAGAGATAGTCGGCGATCCTATTGATGTCTTCTTCGGCCAGGACGCCTTTCCATGAGGGCATATACAACGGCGGGGCCGGCTTGGCCGAGTTATCGACGGGCGGCACCTTGCCGTTCCGGATAATTGCGATCACTTCTTCCTTGGTGTAGTCATCCGAAGCGTGCAGCAGCGACGGCACCTCGCCGCCTTGACTGTTGGGGTTCGGCACGCCTCCCTGGAGTTGCAGCCCGTGACAGCCGACGCATCCGAACCGGGCGAAACTCTGCTTTCCCGCCTCAATCGCCGCATCCTGCGCGGTCAGCGGCCTGGGCCGCCGCGAAAGAATGGACTGCGCATCTTCGGCGGTGGCGGCAGCCATGAAAGCGATAATTGCCTTCCGGGCGTTGGTCTCCAGATCGTACGCCGGCATGATGCTCCCCGGATAAACCAGTTCGGGATTCACCAGTTGCTCGTCCAGCCAGCCGGGGGAGTGGTGTTTCGTGACTCCCAACAGGTCGGGCCCGCTCTTGGCTCCGACGCCGCCGATATTGTGGCAGGCGATGCAGTTCTTTTCGACGAACAACTGCCGTCCATAGCCCGCGCTGGGGATCAGCCGCACGCTCGAGTAGTAAGTTGCCATCTGTTCGCTGGTCAGCGACAGCATGTAAAAGGTCAGCGCGCGCGCCTGCTCTTTCGTGAAATGGAAATTGGGCATGGGCGAGTTACTCGAGACGGCATTGGGATCCAGAAAATGCCGCTCCAGCCACGCTGGCGCCCGGTGGACCGCGCCCTCCTCGGTCAGGTCCGGACCCACCGTCCCGCCCACGCCGTTCAACTTATGACAGCCACGGCAACCCTGCGTTTCAAACAGGCGGCGTCCGTCCGTCAACTCCGGCACACCGGGAACGTCGCCCTCTTTGTGGCATCGCCCGCAGGAGGCGCGGATGTATTCCTTGGGCAGCAGCGGCTCCTGCCAGAACGGCACCTTCCCGTGCGCGTTCTGGTTGTCGGTGGCCAGCCCCTGCCCACCGTGGCATACGGTGCACCCGAACCTGGCGGGGAGGTGAGGCGCCAGGTTGGGGTGGAAGGTGAAGGGCTGCCGTGCATTCTTCATGGTGGGGTCTTCCACGCCCAGGTGGCAGGTGGTGCAGCGGTCAACGCGCTGCAACCCCGGCAGCAGGGCCTGCCGGATGACCAGGTTTGCGCCTAACACTCCGCTCTTGGCCGCGGCGTTGGGTTCTCCGGCCGCTTCCAGCCGGTGGAACTCCTGCTGGTAGCTTCTCCACGCGGGAGTGCCGGCTTGCCAGATGGCCCCCAGCATCAGGGCCAGCACGATCATGCTCAGCGCGAAGAAGAATTGCGGTAGTCTCCGTTCCATTTACTCGGCCCCCGTAATGTGGACCCATGGCGGCACCCACGCCCAACCCGGGCCGCGGAACAATGTCCCGACCACGATCAGGACGACATTCACCACTACGAAGAGCGTGAAGGCGCGGATGGCCCACTTCCGATCGGCCGGCCGCCGACTGGGATTCAGATCGACGTACGGAATGAGGATGAGCGCCAACACGGCCAGCGCGGGCACCACCACGCCGCCCAACAACGCCGAGTGGCTGACCAATTCCTGGAGACCAAGAAAGTACCAGGGAGCTTTCGCCGGGTTAGGTGTCTTCGCCGGATTCGCCAACTCCTCCAGCGGCGCTTTCCAGAACATCGAAACCGCCATCACGGTGGCAACCGTTGCCAGCAAAGCCACGCCCTCGCGGAAGAAGGCATACGGATAGGAAAAGACCGTGTCTTCCTCTTCCTCCATGCTGACGGTCTCGAAGATAGGTTTGCCGGTCACCACCTCCATCAGGCCGTAAGTCTTGTCCTTCGACGCCGGGACCGCCGTTAGCGGAGCGATAGTGTCCGACGCTCCGATGGTGACCAACCGCGCGGCTTTCTCAGGCTTCAACTTCCAGACCGGCCGCGAGAGCCCCCCGTCCTTGCGCACCCGCCAGAAGTGAACCATAGTCAGCAGCGTCATCACCGCCGGCAGTACCGCCACGTGCAGCACGTAGAAGCGGAGCAACGCAGACTCGCCGACCGTGTGGCCTCCCAGCAATAACTCGCGAACGCGCGCGCCCACCAGCGGCGCATAACTTCCAATGTTAGTCCCCACGGTGATGGCCCAATAAGCGAGCTGGTCCCAGGGCAGAAGATAGCCGGTGAACGAGAGCCCCAATGTAAGCAGGAACAGGACTACCCCAATTACCCAGTTAAACTGCCGGGGCCGCTTGTAGGACCCCGTGTAAAAGACCCGGCACATGTGCAGAAAGACGCAAATCACCATGCCGTGGGCACTCCACCGATGCATGTTGCGGAGAAAGCTTCCCAGATAGACCACGAACTGGAGGTCCTTCATGTCCTGGTAAGCCTGCGGCGGATGGGGGCGGTAGTAGAACATCAGCGCCACCCCGGTGGTAACCAGGATGAGGAAGAGGAAGAAGGTGATGAACCCCAGGTAGAAAGTGTGCTTCACCTTGAGATTATCTTTCTTCACTTTTGCGGGGTGAATGTGGAGCCACACGTTGAGGAAGACGAGTTCGCTCTTCCCCTTGTCGGTGGACAACGGGTCCCGCCGGACAATTGACTGCCAGGCATCTCTTAGGGGATTCATCATGACACCATCAGGCGATAGCTTGCCGGGACCGCCTGGTCCTTGTCAACTTTGAGTTGTCCATCGCGAGTTAGAGTCACTTCAAACCACTCCAACGGTCTGGGTGCGGGGCCGTATTGCACCACCCCCTCCGCGTTGAACACAGAGCCGTGGCAAGGACAATGGAAGCGCTGGTCGCTTTGGAAATATCCCACCGTGCATCCCAGGTGGGTACAGACGGCGTTGGCCACCGCAAAACCCTTCTCACGGTCGCGGAACACGAAGATCTTTTCTTCCGCCAGAAACGTGGGAGGGCCGAAAGAGAAATCCGCCGGGTTGCCGATTTTGAAGGATTGCGGCGGCTCGTAGAATACGCTCGGCGTCAGAAACCGGACCACTGCTCCCAGGCTCACGCTGATGGCGGAACACAGGGCGACCAGGCCCGCGGTGCCCCAACTGAAGAAGGACCGTCGCTTCATGAGTTACTCCACTTACTGCTGGTTCCCACACAAACGTGCCAACCGCTCCGTAACGGTCGCGGCTCTGATTCGGAGTCCGAGCCGCGACCGTCGGGAAGCGCTCCGGTTGACAATCCTGTCGCACTCACTCGAATACCTCCCGCTCCTGCTGCTCCAGTGCCTCCATGGTGATGGCCTGGGTAGGGCACCGCTGGGCGCAGAGCGCGCACCGAATGCACTTCTCTTCGTTCTTGATGATGGCACCCGCCCTGCCGGGAGAAAGGTTGGCGGCGGACATACCGTAGCGCTTGCGAATCAGGGCTTCGTACCGCTCATCGCCTTGTACCTGAGTCAGGTCCACCAGCCGCAGGCAATTTTCCGGACAGATATCCACGCATCCGTTACACAGGATGCATTTGGAGCCGTCGAAAATAGTATTGACCTGGCACTTCAGGCAGCGTAGCCCTTCGGCGCGTCCCTGGGCCTCATCGAATCCCAGTTCCACCTCGGCAATCCCGATGCGGCGGTTGGCGGGCAGCACCGGCATGGTCTGCCGCGGGATTCCCAGGAAGCCGCGCGGCATTTCCCAATTGTTGAAGATGCGAAAGCGGCTTAGCACGGTCTTGGTGCTCTTCCCGTTGAAGAAGACGTGAATGCTCCGGGCCGCGCGATGCCCGTTGGCCACGGCTTCCACCAGCACGCGGGGTCCGAAAGCCACATCGCCGCCGGCGAAGACACCCGGCGCCGTCGTCATCAGGTTTTCGTCGATTTTGAGAATTCCGCGAGGCGTCACTTGCACATCTTCGTGGCCGCCCAGGAAGGACAGGTCCGCCTGCTGTCCTATTGCCAGGACCACGGTGTCGCACGGGATCACCTTTTCTTCGTCGCTAAACGCCGGGTTGAAACGTCCGTTCTCGTCGAAGACCGAAACACAGGCGCGCACCCGGAGACCGGTCACCACACCGTCCGAACCTACGATCTCCTTCGGTCCCCACGAGTTCTCCACGACGATGCCTTCGTGCTCGGCTTCGTGGACTTCGCTCTGCCATGCGGGCATCTGTTGGCGCGATTCCAGGCTTACCAGGCATACCTGTTCGGCGCCGGAGCGGAGTGCCATGCGTGCCGCATCCAGGGCAGGCTGCAAGCTCTCGGTGGCAGCCGGTTCTGGTTGTGTTGCCTCTGCGCCGGAGGCGCCATGCCGCCCTGCCAAGGGCTCCGTGGCGCCCGACGACTCATTCACCAATCGCACCGCGGCGCGCGCCACGTCGATGGCCACGTTGCCGCCGCCCACCACGACCACTCGCTTGCCCAGTTCGATCTCATAGCCCAGGTTGGCGTTGATCAGGAAATCGATGCCGTTATAAACCCCCGCCAGGTGCGCGCCCGGGATGTTCAGCTCGCGGCCCTTGTTGAGGCCGGTGGCCAGCAGCACCGCGTCGAATTGGGAGCGCAGCTCGGCAAAAGAAATATCGCGTCCCAGCGTCACGCGTGTATGCAGCGTCACCCCCCTAGCCAGGATATTGTCGACTTCCATCTTGATGATTTCCCGGGGAAGCCGGAAGTGGGGAATGCCCAGGTAGAGCATTCCCCCCGGCACCGGCGCCGATTCAAAGACGTCTACGGAGTACCCCAATAGCGCCAAGTCGTGAGCACAGGTGAGACCGCACACCCCCGCTCCCACAATGGCGACTTTCTTTCCGCGCTTCGCCGCCGGCGGCAGGAGCTTGCGCGCGGGGTCGTGTCCCCCGCCCAGGTTGTGGCGGTCGGTGGCGTATCGTTTGAGCGCGCAGATGGCGATGGGCTCGTCGATCTTGCCGCGCCGGCAAGCATCCTCGCAAGGGTGCGCGCATATCCGTCCCAGCACATAGGCAAAGGGATTCGGGGCGCGCGCCAGAAGGTACGCCTCCTCATCCCGGGAGATCCCAATGGCTTGGACGTACCGCCCGCATTCCGTGTGGATGGGGCAGGCGGTGCGGCACGGGATGTTGCGGTCGAAATACTCCTGGTCCGGGACCGTGACGCTGTAGCGCATGGCAGGGCGGCTTTCGGTTTACTGCTTCTTCAGCTTGTCGATTTCCTCGTCGCTCAATGCCTTGAAAAAAGCCTTCGGGTTTTTGTCTTTCCGCTCAGTCTGATCGTAAACCACAAATTCGAAGATCTGCTTTCCCTGCGTGTCGCTAATGCCGGAGTTCGGCTTGTGCATCATGCGTTTGACGTAGCGCTCCCACTCAGCTTTCGTCATCATCGTATTGAGCGGCCGCGCGATGGTGTGGCACTTGGAGCATTTGCCGGCAAACAGCTTATAGTTCGCCTGCTGTGCGGCCGGATAGGCGCTCACGTCGATCTTGTCCGGTCCCTTGTCCTGCGGAAGCACCACGTTACTGGTCTGCGCCACTAGCGCCAAGGGCGCCAGCAGTATCATCGTCTGGATCAGTCGTTTCATATTCGTCGCTCCCTTACCACATCAACCGCAAATCGATCTTGAAGAGCTTGTCGGTAACCGCCGTGCCCGAAACCGGGTCCTGATCGCGCTCCTGGCCGTAGGTGGCGCGCAGCACGACGTTGCCCATTTCCGTAAGCGCGCGTTCGCTGCCGATATTCCAGGCGTTGGTATGGGTCGCCGGCCCGTCGGCGATACTGTGCTTCATGCGGTCGTACCTGGCCATGACGGCGAAGCCTCGCTGAATGAAATAATCCACCTCGGCGCGATACCCGTTCGAAGTGAAGCGGGTCGGCTTGGCGCCCGGCTCGTCCTGCCAGTCGTCGCTGCTTCGCAGATATCCGCCCAGCACGTCCAGCTTATCGAAGAACAGGTAGTTGCCGAAGACACCGTAACGGCGGATCCTGGGGCGGTAAGTGAACTCGTTGTCGGCTCCCGCGTTCTGCACCTGGTCTTTAGTGCCTTGATAAGTCATGAACGTGACGCCGCCATCGGGGCCGAACCAGTAATCGGCATCAACCCAGTAATCCTTGGAGTTCTTAGTGGAGTTAAACAGAATCGCGCTGCCGTCGGCGTTTAGCCCGTTGGTGACTTTGGCGGAGACCGCGAACACCTGCTTGAAATAGTTCGAAGCCCACGTGTATCCCACGTTGATCCCCACCGGATGCTGGTCCAGCGAGAAATTTACCGGGTTGGTATAGGTCAGCACCGGAGCGGCTTCGGGGAACAGGTTGTAGAACATGGCTGCCCGGGTGCCTTCTCCCTCCTGCATGTGCATTTGGCCAGCCTTGATGAAATAGCTACTGTTGGCGCGGCCCGCGGTGTAGCCCAGCACCGCTTGTTCCAGGAATGGACTGCTCCCGCCCTGCGACAGTTCGAAGTGCGTGAAGTAAGAGAAGCCGCTATCCGGGACGCTTCCGGCGGCAAACATGGCGACTTCATCCAGGTTGAAACTGTTACTGGAGGTGGGAGTGATGCCGTCGCCCTTCGTCTTGTCGACGGTGAAGCTGCCCTGCCCGATCAATGCAAATGAATTGGTGATGCTGAATTTGATGTTCTTGTCCAGTTCGGATATCTTCGGCGCGGGCTTGGTCCCGTCCATTTCATCCGGCGGCAGACGATATCCCAGCCGCTTGAACGTGTAGCCAGTCTTATTCAGGGCTGGCGGAATGGTGTGGCAGCTATAACACTTCAAACCGTACTTTCGGGCGAACGCTGGAATCGCCCGTGCCGGCTGCGGAGCAAAGACAGCGCACCCCAGGGCCACCAAAACCGGCATGAGCGCCGGGAGCCGGAACTTACTTCGTAGTAGAGCCATGCCGAAAGTATTCGCACGCTAGGGGCCAACTAGAGGCTCCCTTAATTTCAATCGCTTACAAACTCCCAAATGGCGATATGGGGAGCCGATTCCCCGATATCCCCTGAATGTTGTGGAATCTATTCCCCAACCTGCGGGTCTCTGTCTCGCTTGAGCAGCGCATAAAAGGTCTTGCGATCCACGCCAGCCTCGCGCGCCGCGGCGCTGATGTTGCCGTCGCAACGAGTCAACAAGGTTTGCGCGTAAGAGAGCTCGAAGCTCGCCAGGTACTGTTCCCGCGCCTCTTTCCACGGCAGGTTGGAAAGATGGCGGACCGCGCTGCCGGCCGGCTCCAAGTCGCTTTCAATGTCGGCCGGCTCCAGGATGACGCCGCGGTGAAGTACCGTCAGGTTCTCCATCACGTTCTTGAGCTGCCGGACATTGCCCGGCCAGGGCTGCCCCAGAAGTGCGTCATAGAATAGGGGGGAGGCGGAGAGGCTCTTGCCGTAGCGCCGGGAGAAGCGCTCCAGGAAGAGGCGGGCCAGGTGCGGAATATCCTCCGGCCGTTCGCGCAACGGGGGCAGCTTCACCGTAACCACTCCAAGCCGGTAGTACAGCTCCTCGCGAAATGTGCCGGCCTTGATTTTGGCCGCCAGATCCTGGTTCGTGGCGCACAGAATCCGGCAATCCACGCGCACCGGCTCGATGCCTCCCAAACGCCGCAGTTGCCGGCCTTCGACGAAGCGAAACAGGCGCGTTTGCAGTTCCACGCTCAGATCGCCGATTTCGTCCAGGAACAACGTGCCGCCATCGGCCGATTCGATCAGACCTTTCTTAGTGCGGTCGGCGCCGGTGAACGCTCCGCGCTCGTAACCGAACAATTCGCTTTCGATAAGCGAGCTTGGCAGGGCGCTGCAATCCACCGGCACGAACGGTCTGTTCTGACGCGGGCTCTGGCTGTGAATGTAGCGGGCCATGACCTCCTTGCCCGTTCCGCTCTCCCCCAGAATCATAACCGTGGCATCGGTGGCGGCGGCCCGCCGGGCCTTGTCGGTCAATTCCAACATGACGGCGCTTCGGCTCTGCGGATGGTCGGTCTCCCCAAGCTCCTCCAGCCTGCCTTTCAGCCGCTCCACTTCCTGCTCCAACTCGGCGTGAGAGAGCGCCCGCTTCACCACCAGCAGAAGATCCTCCCGCCGAAACGGTTTCTGCAGATAATCGAACGCGCCGTTGCGTATGGCCAGAACCGCACTCTCCACCGATCCGAACGCGGTGAGAAAAACGATGGGCAGGCCGGGGTGTGCCTGGTGCAGCCGCGCGAAGACCTCCTCGCCCGACATGCCAGGCATCCGCATGTCCAGCAACACCAGGTCGGGGGGCTGGGCAAGCGCATCCGCCAGGCCCTGGAGCGGGTCCGCGTAGGCCGTCACCGTGGTCTCGGGAAACTTCAGCATGCGCTGAATGTTCTCCCCCATCGCCGCCTCGTCGTCAATCACGAAGATGCGCTTCACGACAGATTGCCTCCGACAAACCAATGGTAGGGCTGGCCGCGCGTAAAGCGCGCCGGTGGTATCTCGACGACGAAACTGGCTCCGCCGCCGCTCCGGGCTTCATACCACACGCGGCCATCGTACATATTGAGCAGGCTGGCGCATAGGAAAAGTCCCAGCCCGAGCCGCTCCCGCCCCGGACTCTGCGATATGAATGGCTCGAACAAGCGCTCCCGGATATTCTCGGGAACACCGGGCCCATTGTCTTCGATCCGGAGAATTACCTTGGCGCCCGCCGTGCGGTACGGTTCCAGCCGGATCCAAACTGTGGCGCCCTCACGCCCTTTGAGCGCGTCCAGGGAGTTGCTCAGCAGACCTCGCACCACTTCGCTCACCACGTGCCCGGGCAGGTTGACGCGGGGGACATCGGCGATCTCCCGCACCAGCCGAACCCCTTGCTCCATGGCTAAAGACCGGAGTGCCCCGAGCGCCTCTTCCAATGCCTCCGACGGAGCCGAGGGTTCGAAGACCTCGCTTCCGCGCTCCCGCCGCAATGCCTGAAGCAGGGTGCGCGCGATGTTTCCCATGTAGCGCATCTCCTTCAACATTTGCTGGAGGTCGCCACCGAGCGCCGCGTCTTCCCGGCGTTCTTCCAGCAGCACCTCGATACGGCTGGTCACGATGGCCAGCGGATTGTTGAATTCGTGCATGAAGCCGGCCGTGAACTGGCCCAGCAGCGTGAGTTGATGCGCCAACCGGGCCTGCCGGTCGGCGGAAGACAGTTCTTCCCGCAACCTGGCCGTTCGATAGCGGACGTTCTCCAACTGTAGCTTCAGTTGCTCCGCCTCTTCCCGCGCGTTGCGCGCTTCCCACAGCGCGTGATTTCTCTGGCGCCGCGAAACCAGGAGTGCCGGAAGCGGCGCCAGCGAACACGCCACCACCAGCACCGGACCGGTGGCCAGTGCCGACGCCGGAAGCAACCCTCGCAGAATCCAGTACAGCGGCAAAACCCAGATTCCGCTGAGCCAGACCAAATGGCGCCGCCAGGCATTCGCGCCGGCCGGGCGTGCTGTTTCGCTACTGCTCTTCGGGGGCATGGCAGGTTGTCGGGATCTTGGCGCATTCTAGCATGGAGTCCGCCATGCCGCCGACGCAACTCCGGCGGACTCCGGACCGCCGGGCCGCCTGCACGCAAACGGCAGGCGTCCGCACTTGAAAAAAGTGCGCGGGCCGCGGTTAGACGAGGGCGATCACATCCTTGGACTGCTCACACTTCAGGTAAGCGTTGGGGTCGTGATCCAGCGCACCCTCGGGAAGCCACTCCATCAGCGCTCCCAGATCCTGCCGCACTATGTCTTTGTAAAACTGCGGAAGCACGCTGCTCTCCTGCTCGAAATAGGGCGCAAATTGAGGGTCGGTATCCAAGCGGTCGCGAATCTCCCGATAGTACTTGGCCCTTCCGAAGCCCTCGGTCGAAACCGCGCGCACCAGGTTCAGCCACCGTGCGGTCACCCCTTGCGTCGCCAGAAAGCGCCGGAAGATGGTGCGCGTCGAGAAGGAATACCGGGTCAGGTCGATGATGTGGTCGTAGAAGGTCCGCCAGGAATAGTTTGCCGGCTTGACGTTCATGGCGCCGTTATTGTTCAGGAAGTGGAATGGGAAGGGCAGCACGCGGTTCGTTCGCTGGTAATCCAGGTTGAGCGGCGCGGCGCGGCCGAATGCGGAGAGCAGCGAATAGGCCGGAAAGGCTCCCGGGGTCATGTCCAGGAATCGCTTGGTGAGTTCAAAAGGTTCGGGCCCTTCGTCGGTATCCAGTCCCAGTACGAAGTTGGTTTGGATGTAGGGTATGTAACGCAGAATCAGGTTGACGTGTTCGGACACCTGGCGAACTTTGGCCATCCCCAGCAGCGCGCCGGTCTTCGATTTTTCGCCCAGGGCGAACCAGGATTCAATGCCCGGCAGCACGCCCTTGAATGAATTGTGTTGCAGCCGTTTGAGGTGCGGTTCGGAAAGCAGGGACAGACTGCTTTCGGCGACGAAGTCGACGCTGCCGGGAGGCACGGCGTCCTCGATCATGTCCAGGTAATCGTCGAAGCGGACTCCGAAATTGGGATCGTGCCAGGCTACCAGCGGACGTTTGAATTTGGTCCGCAGGAACCGGAGATCCTCGCGAAGCACCTCAAAATCCATCGGCCGGTAGGGCACCGCGGCGTCGATACAAAAGGCGCAAGTGTACGGGCACCCCAGGCTGCCGAGCATGGGAACCATCTTGAGGAGCGGCGCTTTCCTAAGCGTAGGGTCGATGAACTGCCAGCGCTCGCGCACTCCCGGGAGGGTGCTGGGCTGCTGGGGGGCCGCGAGGTGAACACCCACGGGCCGGTGCTGCGAGCAGTCCCGCAAGACGTCACGGAGCGTATCTTTATCGGTGATGCCCAGCACATAGTCGAAGTAACGCGCGGCGTCTTCCGGGTAACAGCGGGCGTGCGGCCCCCCGATGACAGTGATCGCCCCTCTCTCACGGAAAAGATTACTCAGGGCGTACGCCGTGTGCGCAGCTTCGGTGAACGCGCCGATGAATACCACGTCGACGTTGTCAGGCAACTCCGTCAGCAGATCTTCAAAGCCGGTGTAGCAAACGAAGGTAACCTCGTGCCCCTCCTCCTGGCACCAGACCCCAATTACCTGGGGCATGATACTGGCGAGGCTGGCGTTCATGATCCGTGCGTATAGAGCCCGAGTAGGACCTCTGGAAACGATGTCGATGACCCCGATCCGCAGCCTTTTCATTGAACCGTGCAGCCCTCCCGCTTGGTGATTCCCGATGCGTGACCCAGTCCTGGCGGATACGTGCCGCCGCGGCGTCGTCGGGCTAAAACCACCTTGCCGTTGACCGCCACAGCCTGCCAGTCACATTTTCTGAGTTTCCCAATTATACACCGCGAAGCCGCCAACGTCTCAATGAGGCCAACGTCGGCGCTGGTGCCCCCAATGTCGATCGTTAAGGCCCGCGTGAACCCAAGGGCGCGTACGACGGCCGCCGCACCCGTCACGCCACCAGCTGGACCAGACAACGCCAACGAGGCCGCATGTTCCGCTGCTTCATAAGCCGACAATGTGCCACCCGCCGATGTCATCACGCGCGGTGCTGGCAGTCCGCGCTGCGCCAATCGCTCACCGAGCGCGTGTAAGTAGCGTCGAACCGCAGGGCGCGCGTACGCTTCGGCCACCGTAGTTGCCATGCGCTCATACTCGCGAATTTCTGGCAGCACCGCATGCGAGCAGATGACATCGCACTCGGGTAACGCGCGTTGGATCGCATCCCGCACTCGCAATTCATGCGAGGCATCGGCATACGCGTGCAGCAGCGTGATCGCCACCGTTTCTGGGTTCAGCGCGGTCACGGCGATGACAACCTGGGCGATCGCGGCCTCATCGAGTATCAGCAAGACGCCCTCCGGCACGATGCGTTCCCGTACGCTCACGATGTCGGTACGTGCAACGAGCGGTGGCGGGTGATGCTTGGTGAGATCGTAGAGCGACGCGCGCTCCTGACGTCGTAACTCCAACACGTCGGTGAAGCCTGCGGTGGTACACGCCACCACACGCGCGCCACGACGTTCGAGCAAGAGGTTCGTGATGACGGTGGTCCCGTGCGCGATAAATGCGATGTCGTGCGGGTTCAGTGATGCCGCATCGGTCGCGACAAGCACGCCGGCCGCACGATCG